>CAXSIG010000155.1:0-3605 GCA_964237255.1 uncultured Bryobacteraceae bacterium | reverse complement strand
CGGTGACCCCGGAAACCTTAAAGCAGAGGAACATGCCGACGCCGTACGTCACGAAGATGATGAAGCCTTGCGCTGTGCCGCGCAGATGCGCGGGCGCTTGCTGGTCCGTGTAGATTTGGCCGGTCATGAAGAAGAAGTCGAAACAGACGCCGTGCAGGATGATGGCAACGTAGAGCATCCAGAGATTCGCGTGGTTGTTGCCGAAGCCGAGGAGCAGGTAGCGCAGGACCCACGCTACGAGGCCGAGGGAGAGGATCGCTTTGATGCTGAAGCGCGTGAGCAGGAAAGGCATGGCGAGCATCATGGCAACTTCGGAGGCCTGGCCCAGCGTCATCTTGCCGGCTGCGTTCTGGACGCCGATGTCGTTAAGATACGCGTTCGTGAAGGAGTAATAAAACGTGAGGGGAATGCACGCGAGGATGGATGCGATGACAAAGACGAGATATGACCGGTCTCGCAGCATGACTAGCGCATCCAGGCCGAGGATGGTACGCACAGTGACCGGCGCGCCCTTCGCTTCGGGCGGGGTGTGCGGCAGGAAGAAGCTGAAGATAGCGAGCAGTACGGACAATGCCGCGGCGATGAGGAACGGTTGCGCGGTGGCTTCGATGCCGAGTTTGCCTACGAGCACTCCGACCGCGATCCAACCGAAGGTAGCGAAGACGCGGATAAGCGGGAATTCGCGGCTGGTGTCCTTAATCTGGCGCATGGTGAGCGTGTTGGCTAGCGAGGTGGTTGGGAAGTAGCACAGGCAATAGAGAAGCAGGAGCCCGTAGACGGCGCCGAAGGTTCGGACTTGCGTGAGCGCCACGAGGACGAGCGCGCCCAGGATGTGGAGGACGGAGAAGACGCGTTCGGCGGCGAAGAAGCGGTCGGCAACGAAGCCGACGAAGAAGGGGGAGATCATGGCTGCGAGCGCGGTGGTGCCGAACGCGGCGCCGGCTTGCGTGCCGGTGAAGTGAAGAGTCTTCGTGAGGTACGTGTTGAGCGTGACGTACCAGGCGCCCCAGATGGCGTAGTTCAGAAACATCATAGTGCTGAGGCGGACACGGAGCGAAGTCATTCGGGAAGCATTCACGATAGCAAATGCGGGGTTTGGGCATGGCGCGGGCTCACGCTTCGGTTTTGCTGTGGCGATGGACGTCAAATTCGAGATTCGCGGCTTGATTCGGTCACTCCTGGGCGACGATTTTGGGAAGGACACCGCGGGTGAGAGCGACCTTGCGGCGGAAGTATGTCTCGATAAAAGCAGGTTGCGAAACGAAGCCAAATTCGGATGGGTTAAAAGCGCGGCCTTGTTCGTTGTGTAAGTTGCGGAGTTGCTCGAGTTGCTGTTCTTCTTCTTTCAGCTTGGCCTGGCGCTCGGCTTGGACGCGTTTTAGCTCTTCGATAGTCGCTTTGTAGATTTTCTGGAGGCGCTGCTCGTAGAGCGCGATGTTGAGGAACGTGTTCGTCTCCTCACGGAAGGTGAAGGCGACGGCAAAAGCGGCTTGGATGTCGGTGGTTGCGCGGTCATTGTCGTCTACGCTGAAGCGGACGGCGTTCCGTTCGTGGCCGAGCGACAAGAGATTTGCCTCGACGGAGCCGGCGCGATTCATACGCCACTGGGTGTCGGCGGCCTTCTGTGCAAGGGTTGTTTCGTATGCGCCTACGGGATTGTGGATGTCGCAGATGGCGGACGAGAATTCCTTGAAAGCTTGCAGGCTTTCGTATGGCATAACCACGGTGTGGCCGGTCAGGCCGTGTTTTAATGCGTTCAGGCTGGAGCGCTTCTTTCCGGATTCGCTTTTCGGACCTGTGCTGTGTTGCGCATTGATGCGGTTTTGTTCGGCTTTCGACAACGCCGCTTGATCGATAGGAGTGGGGGATGTAGCCATATGCTTCCGGCTACAGCTTGGCATGGGCGTAATGGCGCGTTGGACAAGAATTGACAAATTTGGCCGGATTGACGGGCCAAAAAAATTTGGTGTGTCGCGTGACTACTTCCAAGTAAGCACCAACGATCGTAGTTGACCTGCTTCTTCTTTTAACGCAGCGACACACCTCTGAGTGTGCAGAGTCGTCGAATTCAAGTTCCGTTGAACCCGATGCGGGTCCGACCACGAATCAATCCAGGCGTAAATCTGGTCGAACATATGAAAGTAGCTTGAAGCGAGTCATCTTCCCTATGTCCTCGAAAGGCGGTGTTTGCTGCATATTGACCCACAGATTTATCGTGGGGATGTTTTCAATTGTCAGCCCCAAGATGGCTCATTGGGCTTCATAACTCGTTCGACATCCTTTGCTGATGGAAGCATTGTTCGTGCGCGGCCCTCTCATTTTCGCGTCATGGTTCCAGGTTCAGCGCGAGCCTACTTGCAGCGGCAAATCAACAGTGAATCCTGTGTAGGGAACTTGGGGCACGACCCGGCCGCGTGTCTTCCTTTCCAGCTTTACGATTCCGTATCTCGCCATCGTCTTCAACGTGCGCGATAGATTCGACTTCTTTCTACCGGTAAGTTCCGCCAGATCAGAAAGGGATTGAGGTTGGCTATCCACGATGGTCGTTAACAGATTTCGATTCTTCTCCGACAACACGCGGACCAAGCTTTCGGTTGAGGGAAACCAAACTTTTGGATCGGTCGGCTTTGGTTTTACTTCACCGCGAGCGATCGATAGTGTTCGCGCCTTCATTTGCTCATACGAAGCGATTCCAATTCTAAGCGTCTTCATTTTCAACTCCCAACTCCTTCAGCACTGCGTCAACCTCACGCCAGAAATCCGCCACAAGAGAAGCCGCGTCGCGGTATTCGTATGGACGAATCGTGCGCAGTCGATGCTTGTGATCGAATGTCCAGCGCCTTTGCCACCCGGCCCACTAGTTTTCCGTACTGCATGCGCATTGTCGAAACCTACTAATCTCTCCTTGCCCTTTCCGTGAAGCGTCAGGGAGTAGTCCAACCCATGCGGACGTTCCGGCGTTGCCGATACCCGTCGAACTTCAAACTTCACCCAATACTCACCCTTTTCATCGACAACAAAGACTTGACCTTCGAGATCGAGAAGAGCGTCCAGGCCGGGATCGCGCTCCGGCGGCTCGTTCACAAGCTGATGTTATCACCTTGTGATAACTATCTGCATGGAAGTGTTTGCGGCAGAGTGCTTACGAATGATGGACAACCGGTACAAAGGATTCGGGTAGAAGCTCGTAAGCATCGAGAGCGACGGTTTTAAAAGACAGCGGATTTCACGCGAGACAGGCAGATGATTGAGGTCCGGTTGAGCAAGCCGCATCCTTGAACCACCAGGATCTAATAAATCTGTCATTCGTTTGGCACCGGAGGACGAAACGGATGGAATCGCACCGGGACCAGCTTATGAGTCGTCATCCTGTAATAGTGGTCACCACATCTGCTCTTTTTGTCATCGTCGAGACACCCGTGTGTGATCAAAAGTCTACTGTCAAGACGAAATTCCACGCCGGTGGGAAGATCCGGGCGTGTGAGCAAGTAGGACCAGAACATACAAAAAGCTTCCTGGACTTTCCCGGATCGCGCGCTGGTGATCATCAGCCTCACAGAATCGGAACCGCAGGTATCTTTTGAGACGACATACTCTCCGGCGAA
>CAXSIG010000154.1:0-9463 GCA_964237255.1 uncultured Bryobacteraceae bacterium | reverse complement strand
ACATCCGCGCTGAAGCCGAGTTCCACAAAAGCGGGGACAAACGTAATGAAATCTACTCCAGATTTGGACGCCTGCATCAGACCGTTGAGGCCGGGTCGTACCGCGCTGTTCGGACCGAAGCGATGCAGATGCTAGCCGATCCCGTCGTGCAAAGTGATCCGCTCTTGCGTATCCGCGGCCTCGCCTTGCTCGGTGCAATCGATTTGAATCTGAATAGTGCCGCAGCTTTGCAGGACTGGACTCAGATTCGTACGATTGCTGCCACTATCGGTGACCAGAAATGGGAGAACCGCGCTACCGGCCAGCTTGGATTGGTTGCAGGTGTAGGGGGAAACATCGCCGCCGCAGGTCTAGCGCTCTATGCCGCGATGGCTCAGGCGGAAAAGATCGGCGACGCTGCAGGTTACATCTATTTCGCGACGTGGCTTGCGAACGGGATGGCTCTCAATTCAATGGCAGAGCGTGGCCTTGCCGTTCTCGACAAAGCGGACGCAATGGCTCGAAAGAACGGCTTCACCGAAACGCCGCTCCAACTGTCGACTGCGCGAATTCGCGCGCTGATGAATCTGCCGGAGCCGAAGCGCGACGGTGGGATGCAGGAAGCGGCCAAGCTCCAAGTCTCTGCGCTGGCCCAAGCTGAGCGAGAGCACGTTGTCGGCGCACAAACAGAGCTGCTCAACGCGGCTGGCCAATTTGCGATGAGCCGCAATGATACGAGTGCTGCTGAAAGGGCTTACAAGCGTTCCGCGGATGTTGCGGCGGCGGCGTCACTGCCCCGTCAGGAAGGCGAGGCTCTGTTGAACCTTTCGCGTTTGTATCGATCAACCGGACAGTATTCCAAAGCGTCCACTGCAATCGATCAAGGCATCCAGGCTGTTCGGCATGTCGAGGAGGCATACGATCTTCCTCTGTTCGTGGCGGAGAAGGCGGAAGTATTGGCTGGCCAAGGATCGAACCGCGCGGCCAATGCTTCGTTCCAGACCGCAACGAATCTGGTGGAAGGTCTTTTAGTGAACGCGCCCAGTTCCCAGGTGAAAAGCGGCATGATCGCAGCCCTAAGCGATATCTACGTGGGCCACTTTCGACTCGCGTGGAATCAACTTCACAATGCTTCGTATGCGTTTTCAATCATCGAGAGCGCCAGGGGACGTGCGTTGCTGGACTCGATCCGGTACGCGCGTCAAGCAGGGGCAACGGATAAGGCCCAAACTCGCGCCGAATCTGAGATCGCGCGCTTGCAGCGCTCGTTGATGCATGACCGCCTTACCCCGCCCCAAACCAAGCGCGTTCTCGATCTGCTGGACCGTGCCTACGGTCAGATTAACCCGGAGCAGTTCGCGAGAGACCGGCAGGAGTGATGATTCTACCCCGCCGACCAGCGACCGTTCAGGCGATACAAGCACAGCTCCAAACTCACGAAACCCTTGTCGAATATGTTCTCCACCAAAGCGGATCGTATGCGATTGAAGTCACGCGGGACAATCTGAAAATCCATCCTCTTCCGCCAAGAACCCAAATTAGCCGGCTATCGCGGACCTTCGTGACCGCCATTCGCAGCGGTGCTGATACCGGGGGTCACGGGCAGGAGCTTTACAGCCAACTTGTGGCACCGGTAATTCACCCAGACACGACGTCCCTGATTGTTGTACCCGATGGGCCACTCCACCTTGTTCCCTTCAGCGCTTTGCAAGACAGCAAGGGCGCATACCTCATGGAAAGCCTCACCATCTCCGCTGCTCCATCCGGCACGATTTACCAGATGCTCAGCAGAGCTCGACGCAAGCAGGTGGCGTCCAAACCGTTCCTGGGTGTTGCATTCAGTCCGTCAGGGCAAGAGGCAAGCCTTTCTGCCTCCACTACTCGCAGCATCTCGGATTTGCGCTCGGGCAGCCTGCGACCGCTTCGTTTTGGCCGAGAAGAGATCACTGAGGCGGCAAAGACCTTCGGATCGCGAAGCGTAACTCTTGAAGGTGCACAGGCTTCGGAGCAGGAGTTGAAGAAGCAACCACTGGGTGAGTTTAGAGTTCTCCACTTTGCGGCGCACGGCGTGAGCGACGAGACGGAACCGGATCGCGCCGCACTCGTGCTGGCACCCGGCAGTCAGAATGAAGATGGGTTGTGGCAATCCCGCGAAATTGTCCGCTCACGTTTGAACGCCGATGCTGTTGTGCTTTCCGCGTGCGAAACCGGAACGGACGGCTGCAAGGGCAAGAGGGAGTGATGAATCTGGCCCGTGCATTTCTGATTGCCGGATCGAGGAGCGTTGTGGCAAGTCTCTGGGCGGTCGATGATCGATCCACCGCCACGCTTATGGAATCGTTTTACGTGCATTTGAAAGCAGGGTCGTCGGTAAGCAAGGCGCTCAGTGAGGCGCAGCGGGACTTCGTTCACGACTACGGCGGTAAGGCTAAACCGAATCTGTGGGCTGGCTTTGAGGTGATTGGATATGGCGCGAAACGATTCAAAAACACGAACAACACTGACCCTCAATCAACGTATTGAGGTGTTCGAGAAGACTGTCGAAAAGGTAACCAAGCAATATTTCGACCCGAAGTTCAACGGAATAGATTGGCCGCAAATGGCTGCCTTGGCGCGGGAGAACATTGTCGCGCAAGAGGATCCGGAATCGTTTGAGACGGCGATGCACGATCTTGTTCGCAAGCTCGGGACCAGCCACACGGGCTTCTTTCACCAGTCGGCGCGCCGCGTTCCGGGAAGATTAGCAATTGGGGCTAATTTTCGCAGGGCTGAAACTGGTTCCGGACCGGAATGGGTCACGCAAGATGTCCATACTGGCGGACCGGCTAACGCGATTGGTTTGCGCCCGCTCGATGTGCTGCTGTCGATCAGCGGCAAGCCGGTTATCCCACCCGACGCGCCGCTGTTTCCGATGGGCGCGGAGGTTCCGATTCGCATAAAGCGTGGTGGTGACGAATTGGGTCTTATGCTCTCGATCCCCAAGCCGCAATCGCGCAAGCAACCGTTCGCGAATATTGTGGCGGTTACTTCGAAGCGACTCCCGGACGGCGTCGGTTACTTGAAGGTTGCGATTCTGCCTGGACTCCTCGGCCTCGATGTCGCTCGTGAGATTGATCGCGCTGTTGCGGAACTCGATTCTTGTGACCGCCTGGTGATTGATCTTCGGGGTCATGTCGGGGGTGGATTAGGGGTGCTGCGCCTGATGAGCTATTTGACCCCAGACAAATTGCCGATCGGCTACACCGTGACGCGGAAATTGGCAGAGCGCGGCTTTGACAAATCCGCGCTGCTGAAACTGGATCGCCTGCCGACAAACCTTCCAAATCCTTTCGCCATCGCGTCAATGGCTGTGCGATTCGTAGGTCGCGATCCGTCCGTGCTTCTTGTGTCCGAAGGTCTGGGCCCGAAGCGCTGGCACGGAAAGATTTCAATTCTTACCAACGAGCACACCGTGAGCGCCGGAGAGATGGTGGCCGCTTTCGCCTCCGAGAACGGGTTGGGGAAGCTAGTCGGCACGGAAACGGCAGGAAGGCTCATCCCCGGATCTGGATTCAAGATTGGCTACGGATACATGCTGGTGATGCCCAAGGCGGAATACGTCACGTGGCAAGGTAAACGATTCGAAGGCGCGGGCGTCGAGCCCGATATCCACGTCGCGTGGCAGCCACAGAATCAAAGTTCAGCCAGCGACAATCAGCTCGCGGCGGCCATTAGCTCTAAATCCTTTACTTCGGCGGGCCTCGTCCGCCCTGGAGGGTAGGTGTCGGCGGGGCTGCTACAGCTCAGGAGGGAGGCGTTCGGAGAGCACGACTTTGTTGCATGCCCCGCATTCTCACAAGCCGATAAACTCCATCAACACATTCCACCCTAATTGCACGATCCGGATAATCACCCAGTAAGCAAGCCATAGAGTCACAGTAACAAGCGATTGTCCACTTACCCCCTAGAACAATCTTTTTTTGGATTAGAAAAGCGCTGACTGCGGCCGCTGCTGCTGAAATTACGGCTGAGATAATCTTTTCAGGGATCTCAGACTTGTGTTCTTCAAACCGTGGTAGCTGATTATCACTCGCGTTCCAATTGACCAGGCCCCGAATTACTAATTGCTGCCCGGTTCCAGCAAGTACCATAGTCGATACAAACATAATCCCGGCTCCGTGCGGGGCGGCTAATAATGTCGGATGACTGAAACCATACTTCTTTCGTTCGGTCCTTATCAAGGGAGTCCAGCGAAACCGTCGGCCAAATGACGGCAATCGCGGAAACCATCCTCTGTACAGCATCTTCCAATCACAAATCTCGTTTACGGAACCAATCATGAGACGAGAGTTACCGGGAAAAGCATCTCCAATTGTTCTGTTACTTGTACACCTAAGCTTATTTAGGCCGGGAAAGAGTTTATACGTTCGAGCTTCAGCTGTGACTTGACATTCCGCCCCGGTTCTCTCCATTTCAACTGCGGGTATTGGCTTTACGCTGGGGCCCGAAACTCTTAGTTCTCGGCGACCAAACAAAGCGTCGTAAGACGACTGTGTAGGTACAGCCAGCATGGCCTGACCTTCTACTATCATTATTCCGCCACCCGCTATCCATTGAAGTAGTTCGGGATGGCGATGCTTGAACCAGTCAAGTGCAACGTCCGATCCAAACGCGGGGTCGCCATTAATGCAGTCGAAGTTTAGGATCAGAACTTGATAGGTTTCGAGCGCTTGAAAGAGAGAAGTAGGATCTCCTCGCGTCTGACTAGTAAGTGAGTCCGCTAACCGAATTTCCCTTATATCATCGCTCAGGTCTCTTAAATCTTCTTTCCAAAGAACACCGCGCGAACACCGTTCCCAATCGGTTACTACCAAGACTTTCGGCTTCATCCTGAATACCTCTCGCCGTTATCTCCGTCTCGAAGATCGTTGCCAAAGAAGCGGCACACCGAATCTGCTAAAAACATTGCTAAGTTTTGGACCCATATTTTAGCAACAACAGCAGAGCCGATTTCACTTCTGCCCTGTGCGTGAACTCACACCGGATACCAAGCCTTCGTAGGAGAGCTTCGCTTTTCATGATTAGTGACCGAAACTCTGGCAGTTCGCGCTGGTCTAGAGTATGCTTACAAAGCCGAGGACGTCAAGCGCCACGGCACTCACAATCTGTTCCCATTTCAACGAAGAACAACCGGATAATAATTCCAATCAAAGGGCACCTGGCGCACGTTGATCTTGTAATTCCCGGAACCCAAATTGGTGAGATCCATTCGCACCGAAAACGCCGTTGTGCCATCCTGAAGCCGAGCGTCGGCACTGGTCGAGAGCAACGTCGTTTCATCTTTCTGCAACTGGATTTCATACCTACCAGGCTTGCTTCCGATTGGGAGATTCACGGCCAATTCCATCGGGCGTCTCTCCAGGTAGATGGGCGGCGGTTCTTCGCCGTTCCCGGAGCGCGACATCGATGGAATATCCACAGTACGCTTCATGTAAGCGAGCTCGGCATTCTGGGGGCGCTTGGGAACCAGCAAACCCCGGTTCAACCCTAAAAAAGCTACCAACAGCGCAACCGCTGCTGTTCCTGCCAAAGCCCAGCGCACCTGAACTCGTCGTTGCTTCCTACGTTGCCGAAACGCTTCATTAAACGCGAGAAACTCCCGATAGCATTCCGAACAGTGAGTGATGTGTTGCCAGTGCGGGTCGTTTTCTAGCGGCTGATTTAGGGGTTTCTCTGCGAGTGCCCGAAGCACAGCGCCATCCGGGCATCCCTTCCGCTCAGGATTAGGATAGTCTCTAAGAATCGCTTGCTGAAGCTGTTTCTTGAGGCGGTCAAATTTTGCTTCAGGCGATTCTTCAAATGCCATTGGTCCATGACATTATGCCATTGGATAACAGCATCTTCATTGTTTTAGCGTAGCGTCTAGTCCCATTTGACACCGGCAGCATCGGCTGCTTTTCGCATACCTCGGTAGAACCGCTTAGTAATGGTATTCCGCTTCTGCCCGAATTGCTTGGTCAACTCTTGCCCCTCGGCGTTTCGCAGCATCTGGGGCAGCAACTCTCTAACGCGCTCTAGCCCCAAAGTGTCAACCTGCTCCAAGATCACGTCGAGCATGTCCCGCGCCTCCAAGTGCTGCGCGAAATTGTACTGATCCTCTAACGCAAGCAAGGTCTTATCAAATAACTCGACATCGAGCATCCGGCGGTAGCGCCGCCCACCAAACTTAAGGTCTTCAGCGTGCCTGCGGGCACGATTCAATACCTGAACGGTGGGCCGATCACCCACGTTCTCGCCGTGCGTGCGCGAGAGCGAATGCACGGCATATTCGGTAATCTCAGATCCGCGGAACTTGTCGCCTAACAGCCGATCCGCAATCGCTAGCAGACGATCCACCACAGGCACGACTCCCAAATCAACCCACTGGCGATGAACCGGGTTGCCATGCGGGTCGGTATCGGCAATGCAGATTGGAATCACGCTCGGATCGGTTCGTTCTAAATAGTCGTAAGGGATTGTGATAACCGCCATGATTTCCCCCGTCTCTGATTTCTTGCCAATTCTGTCCCGGCCACGTACTCAGGCGGCGTACAGATTAGAAGATATCCCCTCTGATGCCAAGGAATACCACAGAGCTTGAGAGCTACACAAGAGGGCCTTCTGGGCTGGGTCAAGAAGAGCAGAATTCGCGCCTGGAAGCCAAATTGAAGCGCGAACTCGGCGAAATTGTACTTGAATATCTGTCCGATCCAGCCACCGAAGACATCGTGCTTAATCCTAATTCTTCGTTGTGGGTCAAGCAGATGGGCAGTGGATTTGAGCAAGTCGGATCGATGTCTCCGACGCAGGCAGCGAGCGCATTAAACACGATTGCAGCGTGGAAAGGAACGGTGATGAATCATGAGCGTCCCATTCTGGAAACTGAACTTCCTCTGGATGGCAGCCGCTTTGAAGGTATTGTTTCACCCATCGTGCGCCGCCCGGTCTTCGCAATTCGGCTCCGCCCAAAGAAGATCTTCTCCCTGGCCGATTACGAAGGATCCGGAATTTTGACGAGCAAGGACGATTGCCGAAACCGGCTTCGAAAACGAGATACGTTCGCGGAGGATATCGCGGGCCTGAATCACGCCCAGATCATCCGCGCCGCTGTGGCTGCCAAAAAGAACATCCTCACTGTGGGTTCAACAGGCTCCGGCAAGACCACTTTTGTAAACGCCTTACTCGATGTCATGGCGGACGTCGCGCCCCATGATCGCGTGGTCTGTATTGAGGACACAACTGAGCTGCAGTGCGCGGTGCGGAATTACGTGGATCTGCTCGCGGTTGGTGCCGTTTCCATGCTCGACTGCCTGCGCGCCTGCAAGAGGCTGAAGCCAACACGAATCATAGTCGGTGAAGTCCGCGGAGCCGAGGCGCACACCATGCTGAAAGCCTGGAACACGGGCCATCCGGGCGGCGCTGCAACCGTTCATGCGAATGACGCGATGAGTGGCCTGATTCGGCTTGAGAGTCTCGTTTCCGAAGCAACGCAAGCCCCGCAGCAGATGCTAATTGCGGAAGCAGTGGATTTGGTGGTTTTCGTTGACCAGGAGCCCGATCTGATTGCCGGGCGCAAGGTCAGGGAAGTGGTGCTTGTCACGGGGTATCGGGACGGTCGCTATCAGGTCGAGTATGTCTGAGTCAAAAAAAGGAGGCTGTTTAGTGAACGAAAGAAACGGAATTATGTTGATTGGCCGCTGCATGCAAACGCGGGCGGCGATGTTGTTGGGGCTGGCTTATGCATTCGCCACACGGGCAAATGCGGCGGCGGCAGGTACGCTTCCCTGGGAACGGCCGATGACGGCGATAGCAACATCTCTTACGGGTCCTGTGGCGTACGCCATTGGGCTGATTGGGATCGCGATTGCCGGTGGCGCGATGCTGTGGGGTGGTGAGCTAACGGAGTTCGGACGTCGGGCTTGCATGATCGGCTTGGTCGTCTCCGTGCTCGTTTTCGCGGCTCCCATGCTGTCGAGCGCGTTCGGCGTCACAGCGGCGGTGATTTAACGATGGGCACGACCGACAAGCCTCGTGAGATTGTCATTCATCAATCGGCGAACCGTCCGAATCTGCTGCTCGGCGGGGATCGGGAGTTGGTCCTGCTGATGGTGATGATCGCGGGCGGACTGGCCTTCAGTCTCGCATCCTGGTGGGGGATCGGTCTTGCGGTCGTGCTCTGGATTACATCAGTAGCGGCCTTGCAGCGCATGGGCAAGGCCGACCCACTTCTTCGACCGGTATACCTGCGCCACATCCGTTACGCCAGTTTCTATCTCGCGAAAAGCGGATTGCACGGTCGAACAACGGAAACACCACGGAGCTGGAGATAAAGACGGCATGCAGATCACGGAACATCGCACAAAGGCGCGAGGATTAGCCGATCTCTTGCTGCCGTTCGCTTTGATTGAAGACGGAATCCTTCTGCAGCAGGATGGATCGCTGCTCGCAGGGTGGTCTTATCGTGGGCCGGACATGCATTCAGCAACGCATTCCGAGATGGACGCGCTTACCGTGAGGTTGAATTCCATTCTCCGACTCGGGAGCGGTTGGATGTTGAACGCCGATCTGGTTCGCAGCAGCGCTCCCGGCTATCCACACCAGAGCCATTTCCCTGACACGGTCACTCGGGTCATTGACGATGAACGTCGTCAACAGTTCATGGATGAGGGCGCGCACTACGAGAGTGAATACTTCCTATCGCTGACATATCTGCCGCCCATCGAAACAGAAGAGCGGGTCAAAGGCTGGATGTTTGAAGGGCAGACCCAAGCCGCCGCGGGTGCCGCCCATCAGATTCTGGAGCGATTCAAGTCACGAATCGAGCTGTTCGAAAATGTGTTCGGCGCTTTGTTCCGCATCGAGCGTCTCAGGCGGCTGGAGTTCACAGATGAGCATGGATGGCCTTGCGCCCAGGATGGGTTGCTTCGCTACCTTCGCCGATGCGTGGCCGGTGGGGATCACCCGTTCACTCTTCCGGATGTTCCTGCTTACCTGAACGAGTTGCTTGCCACGCAGGATTTCTCTGCTGGCATCGAGCCACGCATCGGCACAAAACACATTCGCGTGATTGCTCTCGATGGATTTCCCAAATCGAGTTTTCCTGGAATCCTGAGTGAGATTGACTCGCTTCCGATGGAATACCGGTGGAGCACCCGCGCAATCCTGCTCGACCCTGAGGAAGCGCGGGCCATTCTCGACAAGACCCGCAAGAAATGGCGTTCCCGGGTGCGGGGGTTCAAAGACCAGATTTTGAAGACGCACTCCGGGGCGATCAACCTTTACGCACAGGCCATGGCGGAAGACTCGGAACAGGCTATGGGAGTCGCGGCTTCAGGCGACGTGCAATTCGCCCAATATTCGAGCAACATCATCTGCTTGGACGACGACCTGGACCGCTTGAACGAGAACACGCGGACAGTCATGAAGAAGATTCAGAATCTCGGGTTTGCATGTCGTTTGGAGACGG
>CAXSIG010000153.1:6007-9569 GCA_964237255.1 uncultured Bryobacteraceae bacterium | reverse complement strand
CTGATGTTGTTCTCCTGGAGGGTGTCGAGTTCCTTGCGAAGAAACACGCGCAGCAACCGCCAGAGCATGTCTACTTCAGCTCGCGGCCGTTTCCAGTTTTCCACGGAGAACGCATACAGGGTCAGCGCGCCAACTCCGATGCGTGCGCAAGTCTCGACGGTCTCGCGAACCGAACTGACCCCAGCCCGATGGCCGGCGATTCTGGGGAGATGGCGGCGATTTGCCCATCGGCCGTTCCCATCCATGATGATGGCGATGTGTTCGGGTATGCAGTCGGTCATCAACGCAACCCATATGGTAACCAATTCCCGCACCTGCCATACTGTCGGATTGCCGGTACACATCCACGGGGAGCGCATGAGGCAAGGCGCGCTGGTCCTTTCGTTCCTTAGCGCTGCAGCCATCCTGGTTTCCATCGCGTACTCGCAAATCCTCCTTGGCATCGCGCTAGCCGTCTTACTGATCTCCGGAGTGAGGCTCCGGTTCCCAAGAATCTGGCTCCCGCTGGTGTTTTTTCTTGCAGGAACGCTTGTCTCGCTTCTCTTCTCCGGCGACATTCAGGCCGGTCTGCCTCAGGTACGCAAGATGTATGTATTTACCATCCTGCTGGCGGTATATTCCACGTTTCGACAAGTACGCGACGCACGCTGGCTCGTCATGATCTGGGGAGCGCTCGGCGCCTTTGTCGCAAGCCGCGGTTTGGTTCAGTTCGTCGAAAAAGTCAATGAAGCGAAGGAGAAGGGCGTGGACTTCTACACTTATTACACGCCCGAACGAATTACCGGTTTCATGAGTCACTGGATGACGTTCGCCGGTCAAGAGATGGTTGTCTTTCTCCTATTACTCTCTTTCCTCTTCTTCGCGCCGAAACCACGAAAAGTCGGACTGTGGGTGTGGGTAATCTGCACAGTGATCATCGGCGCCGCGGAGATCCTGAACGAAACCCGCACGGTGTGGCTGGCGCTGGCTGTAGCGGGTGTGTGGCTGCTGTGGAACTGGAAGCGCTGGGCTGCAGTGTTGGTTCCCGCGGCAGCATTAGCCGTGGTTGCCGTCGCGCCCGGTTCGGTACATGAGCGCTTCATCTCAATCTTCAAGCCAAGCAAGGTGGATTCGAATGAATTTCGCGCCGTAACGCGAGAAACGGGAATGCAGATGATCGAAGCGCACCCTCTGTTGGGGTTAGGTCCGGAAGGTGTCAAAAAGCATTTCATGGAATACGTTCCCGCCGACGTTCCACGGCCTCTGCCAAGCGGATGGTACGGTCACCTCCACAACATCTATCTCCAATATGCGGCGGAGCGCGGTATTCCGACGATGCTCTTTATGATGTGGCTTCTTCTGATGGCTTTGTATGATTTTTGGCGGGGCTTGCGAAAGCTTCCGCCGGGCCGCAGTAACGAAAGATTTCTTTTGCAAGGTGGCATCGCTACCATCATCGCGATCATGGTCAGCGGTATCTTCGAATTCAACCTCGGCGACAGCGAGGTTTTGACCGTGTTCCTGGTGACGGTCGCGCTCGGCTATCTAGCTTTGGATAACCGCACCGTCGAGAAACCCGTGACGAATTAGCCACGGCATCCCTTCTTCGGTCATCATCGGACGCGTCGGCCCCGCATAATGACGGACCACCAACGTATCGGGGTCGATATGGCGATCAAGGGAGATCAAGTACGTCGGCGGCAGGACGTTGGCGGTGTTGGTCTCGCTGGCATGCAGCGCTACCAGCGATTGATCCAGCCAACCTTGATACGTAGGAAAATCGGCCAGGTAATCATTGCAGCGCGCAAGCGAGATACTGGCCGGAGCGAACTTCATGAGACCGGCATTCAGACGGGGGGCTATCGGAACCCCCGCTGCTTCTTTCACCAAGTAAGTACTGGCCTGGTCCTGCTGGAAAATATGGTTGCCCTGAAACTCCATCAACTCCGTTGGTCGATGGAAAAACAGCAGATCCCCGTCCAGAGTAATCACATGACGAAACTCCGTCAGGATGACATTGTCCGTCAGCTTCTGCATGTATTGATTCGCGCGTCTGCCCTCTAACAAGCGGGTCCATCCGTGCTGGATCAGATGGCCCTCCACGACGCGATCGGCCTCCGCTTGCCTCACGATACGCGCGTTCGGAAAATGCTTGCGGAGAGTCCGTTCCACGCGCGTGGGAACAACACCGTGAATCTGGATGCTAAGCGGATAGGCTACACCTGCCGCCCGAAAAAAAGACTTCAGCGACCAAATCGCAGGGAGGTAATCGAACAGGTAACAAATAAGCCGCACTTGGGTGTCGCCTTCCGTCGGAGTCATAAGCGGCGGCGTGGTGAGAATCCGCCGCCACATCCGCCAGCGCCGAAACGCGGTCGCAAATCCTTCTTTCTGAGTCTTGCGCAACGTCACCCAGGCGGTGCTCCGCCGTAGCCAACGACGCATTAACGTACCCCTGCCGCAGCCAATCGAAACCGAGCCAGTATGGGGCGGGTATATTCTCCCAACGGATCGCGCAGCAACAGAGGAAGCAGCAATAGACAGTAGCCGATCCCCACTGCCGCAGCAACGGCAAACATCCCGGGTAGCGTCCCCAGGAGCGGCGTTTGGCTAAGCAACTGCGCCGCGGCAGCTACCACGGCAAAACGCCAGAACCAGGGAAAAAGTGGACTCAGGAGCAGCCCCGTTGATACATGCATCTCATGAGCAAGGTGGGTTAAATTTCTGGGAACGGCTATCAGGCTCGCTCCAATAAGACTACCCAACGGGGCGCCGACGATACCGATCAGATGGATGCCGGCATACGCGGCAATGACAGTAACGAAACCATCGGCCAGAGTAGTCAACGAAATACTCCGTTCCCTTCCGTAGCAGATCAGCGAAGCCACCAAAGTGTGATTCAAGTGCCGAACCAGCATCACCGCCAACAGGAAACAAGTAAGCGCAAGGCCGCCGTATTTATCTGCGCCCATCCACCATTCGACGAATCGCTGATTCACCGCCAGAACAACGCAGGCCACCAATCCGCTTGCGATCATCATGACGCGCGTCAGGCAGATGGAGACTACCACCAGCCTTGAGCGATTTCCCGAAGCGCGCAACTCGCTGATCGCGGGCGATGCGGCATTCATCACCATCTGCGGCTGATTTGCAAGCACGCTGACCAGCTTTCCGGTGAACGCGTACACCACGGTCACTGCCGGTCCCAACACGTAAGTGAGAATCAAAAGATCGGTTCCGCCCACCAATGACTGCGCTACCTGCGCTACGCTGAGCCAGAATCCCCGACGGAAGAAAGTGCGAATCTGAGCAAACGTCAACTTCGGTAGCGCATCCGGAAGAACGAATCCGTAGCGGCTCTTGAGCCTGAGGTAAGCCGCGGTAACGGTTATAGCCTGCAGCGCCAGCCATCCAACTGCTAGCGAGCCGAGTCCCCAACCGCTCGCGAGTAAAGCCACGGATACAGCGACATTCACCGCCCACGCGGCAAACTGTACCGAGCCGAGGAACGCCAATTCCTGCAAACCTTCCAAAGTCGCAACAAAGACACGAAGAGGAAACGTCGCGGTAAATACCACCATGA
>CAXSIG010000153.1:4637-5997 GCA_964237255.1 uncultured Bryobacteraceae bacterium | reverse complement strand
CAAAGGCATGCGGAGCGGAGCCCACGCGGTGGGCACAGTAAGCCAAAGCAGCAAAGCCAAAACTGCCACCGCCGGAGTTTGCCATAGCACCACCCGCGCGGATTCGCCGACGATTGTGGCGATCTGCGGGGTGGCTCCACCCTCACGCCCGATCGAGTATGCCACCTCTCGCGGCAGCAGAACCACAATGCCTAAATCCATTAGCATCAGGTAGCCCACCAGCTGCGCGCCGGCCAACCAAAGCCCGTAGTTACTAACACCAAGATGCGCAATATAGAACCGCGCCAACCAAAGCCCGGTGATCATCACCGCGGCTTGGTTCACGTAGGCAAGACTGAGGCCGCCCAGAAATCGGCGAGTCCGGCTCATGCTCCGGCGGGAACCGCCTCATATTCGAAAACGTACTCGACGGCGGCTTCCCTCTCGGGCGCTTTCGCCGCAATCCAGCCCACCGCAAGCAGCATATAAGCGCTCTGCGGAATGGATGTATAGAGTCCGAGTCCAATCAAGGCGGTACCGAAGTACATCACGCAAGCGATCCAGCCCACATGTTCACCCAGGCCCCAACTCGCGCGAGCGTTCGCGGTAAACCGCCGGGTGACAAACCAGACGACAAACGCGACCCAGAGAAGCAATCCGATGACGGTCTGCTCCAGAAGAATACGGGCGTAGTCGTTCTCCATAATCACCGGATTGTGTAAACGGTCCTGCAGAAAATAGGGCAGGCTGGTCCCACCGCCTCCCATTCCGTTGCCGAGTGGATATTGAATCAGCAGATCAAAAAACGACGTATTCACGCTATAAGTGACGCGATTTGAAACGCTCTCCGTATCCGCTAACGACGTGAACCGCTGAAGACGTTGCTGGGTGAAGACGACTGCCGCCAACGCCGCCGCGCCCCCTAACAAAGCGACCCTGGTTCCCGCGGATATGGCGCCTGAGAAAAACGCGCCAAGCAGCACGATCCCAAATACCACCGTATGTGTTCGCGAAGCCGCTGCGAATACGCCAAGTGCCGCCGCCGCAATCCCCGCCAGAAGCAATGCACGGCGAGACATGCGGGTCCGGCTGGAGGTCCATGCGGCCATCAGGAACGGAAGGCTCAGCACCATGGCGCCCGCATAGGCATGGGAGCCGGTGAACGAGCTTGGGATGCGAACCTGATTATCGCTGCCGACATCGGAGCTACGAAAAATGATTTCCGTATTGGAGTTGTGTGGAAAGAATCGTTCGACTCCCGCGATGTACTCAGCACCGGCAATCGAGAAGGCAATAATGTTCAGCAGCGCCACCGTTACCGCCAGGCGGTTGATGTCTTCGGACCGCAGCCGTGCGCCTAAAAGAAGAAAGGGAAGCAGAA
>CAXSIG010000153.1:3624-4614 GCA_964237255.1 uncultured Bryobacteraceae bacterium | reverse complement strand
CGCAACCCGACCAGTTGGACCAACGGATCCTGAATCGGAATCAGCATCATCACCGCAGGCCATGCGATCAGGACTAACGTCCACGCCTGAATCGCTTTCGACCTCCGGCGTTCCTCCGGGTCTCTTCGCTTCGTGAATTGCGTGATGTACAGAGCAACCACGGCGCAATCGAAGATGAAGTGAGAAGCCGGGTTGGGAAAGTTCGCGCGTAAGATTCCGTAAGCGTAACCAACGGCTAGAACAGCCGACAGCCCCGCGACCAAGCCGCGCCGTCCGGCCAAAAACGCGAATGCGAATGCAACGGCGCAAAGAACGATACCAATCATGCTGCCCGACCCTCAAGTTTAACCGTTCGGACCAGCTTAGCGAGCGCTTGAAGTTGCTGCGCCGGGTTAGATAAAGCGGCGGCGCGCCTTG
This sequence comes from uncultured Bryobacteraceae bacterium, assembly GCA_964237255.1. GTDB lineage: Bacteria > Acidobacteriota > Terriglobia > Bryobacterales > Bryobacteraceae > JALYXI01. The sequence goes on along the minus strand of CAXSIG010000153.1, from coordinate 4,197 downwards.
GACCGGCTGCACCCAACGCACCGCGCCGTACCGGGTTACTTAATAACAAGCGCAATGCGGCGGCAAGCTCTTTCGGATCGCCGGGCGCCGTCAGCAAGCCGCATGTGGGATCTATAATCTCCGGCGCTCCACCAATGTTCGACGCCACCACTGGAACGCCGGCCGCAAGTGCTTCCACCATCGCAATGCCGAACGCTTCATTGCCCGTATTTGGTTGACAAAAGATGGAAGCGCTTGACAGGATTGGCGCGACAGTGGACTGCTGTCCAAGAAACTCCACTCTCGAGCCGATGCCGAGCTTCTCGGCGCGGTCGATCAAGTCGGCAAGGTAGGAATTCTCCTGGGAGTTCTGAGCGCCACCGACAATCCAACAAGTCCAGTTGGGATCTTGCTTCATCATCCCGAGCGCTTCGAGCAGCACGCGATGACCTTTCGGAAACTCTATCCGTCCGATCTGAACGATTCTGCCTGGAACTTCAGCGCGAGGCTCGGCACCGAGCGACACCGGGCAGTACAAAACCTCGACAGGCGTGTTGGGAAACAGCTTCGGAGCCATCTGTGCCGTCGACTTGC
>CAXSIG010000153.1:0-3614 GCA_964237255.1 uncultured Bryobacteraceae bacterium | reverse complement strand
ATTACCAGTTTAGGAACCGTTCGCTTGGCCCAAAGTTCCGTCCAGTGACGGCCCGTGGCAAAACCGTGCATCCAAAAAATAAACGGAACTTTCGCCGCCGCCAGAACCGGCGCGAAGATCGCGTGCGCCCAAGGCAGGTGACAGATCGCAACATCGATGGTCTCTTGTGCAAGTACCGTTCGAAGGGCGCGCCTGGCGCCCACAACAGTCAGCGGCCGGCTAGCGCGTACTTCGCCCAAATAATCGACCGGAGATCCAGCGGCGCGCAGTTCCTGGCTAAGCCGGCCGCGAAAGCACACCGCGAAATGAGGATACATGTCGGGAGCTTCGCGCCGCTCTTGGGCAAGCGTCACAAGCATGCGCTCCACGCCGCCCCAGATTGCCCCAGCGCTGATATGAAGCACTCTCACGCGAGACTCTGATAGATCGCGATGAATTCACCGGCCATGCGCTCCGGCTGAAACCGCTCCGTTGCGGTTCGATGCGCTGCTTCACCCAATCGCTGTCGTAGATCCGGATCGGAAAGCAGTCGAAGCATCGCATTCGCCAAGGCGTCGGCGTCGCCGGGCGGGACTACCAAGGCGTTGACACCGTCCGTAACCAGTGACGCAGACGTTGTGATTACCGCGCACCCGCAAGCCATTGCTTCGGCGATGGAGAGTCCAAACGGCTCCGGCTCCGTGGAGGCATGGACGGCGATATCGAGAGTTTGAACGAAGGGCGCGGGATCCTCGAGAAATCCTGTGAATTCGACGCGTTCTCCCGCCAGAGCGCGCAGCTCCGGCAAAGACCATTGGCTTGCGGAACGCTCGTAGATGTCCCCGCCGGCGATATATCCGCGCCAGGCTCTATCGCTTGGCAGGAGCGTGAGCGCTTTGAGAAAGACATCGTGTCCTTTCCATCGCGCGAACGTTGCCGCCATGCCGATGCGCACACAGTCGAAAGGCCTTTTAGCGATCGGAGCAAAACGTGTCAGGTCGATGGAGTTGAGTACGGTCCGCACAGCCGGCGCGAAATTTCGAACGTCGGCCGCGACCTCAGGCGAGATAGCAACCACTGCTTGCGGCTTTGCTGAAAAGCGCTGGAGAACCGTGCGCATCACCCGGCGGTTCGAAACGAAATCATGGATGTGCCAGATCAACCGTGAGCGTCTAGGGCAAGCGAGCGCTCCTAATAGGTGCATCTTAAACCCGACGGTTTGGACGATATCGGGCGCCAACGCTCTTAACCTCCTTCGCAACTGAAGACGGTACCGCAACAGTCCCGGAACAGCGGCGACGAGGTGACTGATCAGTGCAAGCCGGCTGCTCGCTCCCCAATCGCCCAGGCTCTTAATGGAAGCGGGAAGGGTGAGCGTCTCAGCCTGGCAACCTAACTTGGTGGCAGCGGTGCACAACGGACCATCGGATCCCGTTACCAACGTTATCTCCCAGGCTGGACGCAACCGGCGCAACTCTCCGAGCAAAGTAAGTAGCAGGCGTTCCGCTCCACCCAGGCTTCCGGTGACATCCAGGAATACGATCCGCACCTCAGCGCGGCGTCAGGCGATTCGCCGCTGACCGTAGTGTTTTCGGTATGCGGCGTAAGCTCCGTGATACGTGTAGCGGTCGCTCAACTCACGGTTTGCCCCATTGAGCACGACGCCGGCGACACGCGCACGCACCCGTCCTAACGTCTTCAACATGGTCGCTACCGACTTGCGATTTGTCTGGCCGATACGTGCAATTACAACGACGCGATCCACCAACGCGGCAATCTGAACGGCTTCGGAGAAGCCGAGCATCGGCGGCGCATCGACAATCACCATGTCGTACTCGGCACGCGCTTCGCGAAGAATGACCGGAACTACCTTCTCCACCAAAGCGGCGCCGGACGGCGAAGGAGTGCCCGAGGGAAGAATGTCGAGATCGGGATGCGCGGCCACGCGCACGACTGTGTCCTGCCATGCAACTCCGCTTGCAATCACATCGGCCAATCCCGTTTTTGCTGTGTATCCAAGCATTTGTTGGGTGCCGGGCCGTCGTAGATCGGCATCGATCAGCAGAGTGCGCTTACCTTGCATGGCGTGAACCATTGCCAGATGCACGGCTGCCGTGGTCTTCCCTTCATCGGGAGCGGCGCTTGTAAATAGCACCGACTTAGGCCGCTCACCCACACCTCCTAAAAGAACGGAGTTGCGCACGCGGCGAAGCGCTTCTTCAAACTCGCCCGAACCACCGCTCCAATTTCCGACGAGCGGAAGCAACCCGATCACCTCGGCCCCGGGAAGGCTGGTGATCGCATCGGGCGTCCGAACTGTAGAATCCATCGAATCGAACAGCACTACGGCCCCTACACCGAGAAACAAGCTTAAGAGCAACGCCAGGATCGTGTTGTTACGGACGTTCGGCGATACGGGCGTATATACAGGCTGCGCCGGATCCGCCACACGAACGGAATTGTTATTGAACCCGGAGTTTACGCCCGCTTCCTTGATGTGCTGCGTCAGTTCTTCGTAGAGCTTTCGGTTGCTTTCGGCTTCCCGCTGCTTGCTCTGATATTCGGCGGACTTGCGCGCTGTCGCGTCTACTTGCGCTTTGGTCTCATCCAGGCCGCGCTTTAGAATCTGTTCGCGGTTGAGGGCTTCGCGATACTCGCTGGTCACGCGGCTTAGCGTATTGGTGGTGCTGTTCTGCAAAGCCTGTCTCGCTAAGGTTACGTCGGCTTGTGCCTCGGCATACTTGGGATGGCGCTTTCCGTAAACCGCTTCCACCTGCACAAATCGCTGCTGCGCCTCTTCCAGCTTGTCGGCCAATTTGCGTGTGCTCTCACCTTGCGTCGAAGTCTGCGCAGCTTCTAACGACCCCGCCCGAACCGCGTTGAACGCCGCTTCTCTTCGGACGCGATCGTTCTGAGCGGAAATGTATTCGGAGTTAAGTTGCAACAGGCGGCTGGTGAGCACGTTCGTTTTTTCTTCCGGCGCAACGAAATTCAACTCACGGCTGTAATCAGCAACTGCGGCATCGGACCGTTCCATCTTGGCTTTCAGGTCGTCGATTTGACTGCCCATATATTTCGAAAGACCGTTGGTGGAGCTTACCCGAAGATCGTAATCGCGTTTGATATAGCTCTCGGCGACGCCGTTTGCCACCGCGGCCGCCGTTGTGGGATCACCGGAGCGGTAGGTTATCAAGATGATATAAGTCCCGGGAACGTGCGCCACCTTCAAACCCGGAATCGATACCGCTCCCCTGGCTTGCTGCGGGTCGCCGTTTCCCAGATGGAACTGCTCCGCCACGGGTCGCAATACAGAGGCCGATTGGATCAAGCGCACCTGCGTGGCGATAAACTGTTCGGAATCGCCGGGCGACGCTTGCTGTGCTGCCTGACCGATCACGCCGTTCGGAGAATGACGGTCAATATCCACCGTTGCCGTGGATTCGTAAACCGGAGCGATTCGCTTGGAAGCAAAGTAAGCCAATCCTGTGACAGCGAGAACGAAAAGGGCGATCTTCCACCCTTGGCGCCACAGTAGCCAAAGATAATGGGAAAGCGTGGCCGAACCGGTTTCCGGTTCCGGTTCCGGCGCAACAGGCCGCGCGACCCAACGCCCGGGTTCGGACATGGCCAAGACT
>CAXSIG010000152.1:957-9570 GCA_964237255.1 uncultured Bryobacteraceae bacterium | reverse complement strand
CGCAATGGAGCGCTCACGCTCAGCCGACCCCGCGGGCTGGCCTTCGATCCGTCGGGAACGCTTTGGATTGCCGACACGGGCAACAACAGAATCGTTGCCATGACGCCGGACGGAACTGTGCGGATTATGGCGGGCCTTGGCGCGGCGGGATTCGGAGGCGATGGCGGCGATGCATTAACCGCTAAGTTCTCGGAGCCTTCGGGGCTGGCCTCGGACGCCGTCGGAAACATCTATGTCGCCGATACCGGTAACGATCGGATCCGCGTGCTGCGAGCGCCCCCTCCCGCTGTGACAGAGCGCAGTGGAGTCAGCTATTCGGCGGTGAATGCGGCATCGCTCCTCGGCGGCGTTGCGGCGCCCTGTTCTCTTCTGACGATCTTCGGGTCGGGTCAACTCGTGATGCCTCCGGCCTTTTTCGACGGTTCGCAGGCGGCTCCCATAAGCTCCGCAGCGGGCCAAGTTACCGTGCAGGTACCGTGTTCGGCGACACCGCCTTCATCGGCCCTTACCGTCGGAAGCTGGAAGGCGGTGCTTCCAATCGCCACGGCCGCTCCCGCGCTATTTGCAATCAATGCAGGGGCAGGACAAGCGTTGGCGCTCAACGAGGATGGAAACCCGAATAGCGAATCGAATCCCGCGGCGCCGGGTTCCGTCGTCGCTTTTTTTGCGACAGGTATGGGAGTGTCATCGAATCCCGCCGGCTTGTTGATCGGCAACTCCGCCGCCAACGTCGTGTTCAGCGGCGATGCACCGGGACTGATTGGTGTCACCCAGATTAATGTCCAGGTACCAGTAGGAACCTCCGGCGTACAACCGGTATTTGTCCTGTCGGCGAACGTGCCCTCCCAAACCGCCGTCACGATCGCGATTCAGTAGACTGGGTTTTGATTCCCTCCGCGTTGACGGTAGCCGGTTCGGATCCATCGGGCGGCGCCGGCTTGCAGGCGGATCTCAAAACGTTTCATCAGTTCGGCGTATACGGCCAAGCCGCAGTCACGCTGATCACTGTGCAGAATACCGAAGGCGTCAAGGCGGTCCATAGACTCGACCCGGAGTTAGTGGTGGAGCAAATCCGGGCGGTGATGTCCGATATTCGTCCAGGTGCGCTGAAAACCGGCGCTTTGGGAAGCAATGCGCTAATCGAAGCTCTTGCGGCCGAAGCAAGTAGTTGGCTCATTCCCTACGTGCTTGACCCCGTGCTCTTTAGCAAGAATGGAACTCGTCTTACCGATGCAAATCCTCGCCCGCTGTTCCTTCACGCCACTCTGCTAACCCCCAACCTGCCCGAAGCGGAGTCGTTGACGGGCTACACCGATGCGCGCGATGCGGCCTTATCTCTCGAACAACAAGGGGCGCGTTCGGTGTTGATCAAGGGCGGTCATGCAGTCGGCAATATGTCTGTGGACTTGCTACTTCACAATCACGATTGCCACCGGGATGGATCTGATTCCCGCCATTACCCGAGCCAAGGTCTACATTACGGAAGCCATCCGCACCAATCCCGGTCTTGGAAACGGTCACGGACCCGTCAATCACTGGGCTTGATGTTCCAATAGGACGAAGTGACAAAAGTCCAAAAGCAGTTCCAACTAGAACAGCGCGCCTCTGCCGATTCCGAAGCCTTGCTCGAAAACATCAACCGCGCCCAGGCTATTTACGGCATCGAGCGGATCGCGATTTCCCCTGCGCTCGACCAAGTCACGGTGCTTTTCGATGCTTCCCGCCTGCGAGTCGCCGACATCGAAGCTACGCTACGCCGCTGCGGTCTCCCCATCCTGCAGCCCGCGCCGCCGGAGCCGGTGGTTACTGCTGCTCCCGCCGCTCCCAACCAGGCTTAAAAAGCGGCAGGTAGTGCTCGGGGCGATACGGGTGTTTTCGAATCTCATCGAGATTCAGATCGATCCCCAACCCCGGACGTTCTGGGATTTCGACATATCCATTCTTCACCTCCGGCGCGCCGATCACAATGTCTTTTTCCCACGGTTCGTTGAATTCGTCGAACATTTCGTGAATCAAGAAGTTCGGGAGCGAAGCGTTCAACTGCGCGCACGCCGCGGAACATACCGGCCCCTGTGCGCTGTGCGGAGCGATCATCCCGTAGTGCGCGTCCACCATATCGGCAATTTTGCGCGTGGCGAAAAGGCCGCCTAAGTTCAGCGGTTCAGGCTGCAAGATCGTGACAACATCGTGCTTCAGCAATTCCGCGAACTGCTGCTTCGAAAACAAACTCTCACCCGTCGCAATCGGAACAGGGCTGCGGCGTGCCACCTCTACCATCGCGCCGATGTTCGTATGCGGCACAGGTTCCTCGAACCACGCCGGGCGCAACGGCGCCATGGCTTCGGCGAACTGGATCGCGGTGACGGTGTTGAAGCGGCAATGGCCCTCCACGAGGACGTCAACCGAAGGCCCAACCGCATCCCGAACCGCTGCAACGATATCGAGAGCCAGATCGAAATCGTGGCGAGCCAATGTGCGCCAGGTGCTTCCAAACGGATCGAATTTCAGCGCCGTATACCCGCGCGCTGCCACGGCCTTTGCCTTCTCCGCAAAGCTCTCCGGAGTGCGTGGGCCCCGATACCAGCCGTTCGCGTAGGCCCGTAGTTTGTCGTGACATCGTCCACCCCAGAGGTTAAACACCGGCTGGTTCACGGCCTTTCCAATGATGTCCCACAGTGCGATTTCAATTGCGGCGACCGCACACATGTGGATCTGTCCGCCGTCCCCGTAAACGTCGCGCACCAGACGCTGCGTCACCGTTTCCACCTGAAAAGGATCAAGCCCCAGGACCAACGGGCTTAGTTCATGAATCGCAGCTTCAATGGTCTTGGCGAAGTAGTTCATCGTTCCTTCGCCCACTCCATGCAGGCCCTCATCGGTCCGCACGACAGTAAACAACCAGTTTTTCCAGGGATTCCCCGCGATGTATGTTTCTACCGATGTAATACGCAACGGGACCATTATGCCGAACATGCTAGGTTCGGAGCATGGCCGCTAGTAGTCCTCCGCCCCGCCGCTCCGTCGAAGTTCGCCGCGTTGACGAGTGCGCGACTCTCGACGAAATATTGACCCACTGCCTTCCCGCATTCGGTGGAGCCTATCTGCGGAGGATTTACACCATCCTGGACCGTGCCATCGGCAAGGGCTGTCCGCTTACCATCTCCATCTCCGGCCCCATCACCGTATCGGGCCAACATCAAGCATGGCTGCTCCCGCTGCTAGAAGCCGGTTGGGTGGCTTACCTCTCGACTACCGACGCCGTCTGCTACCACGATGGCCATCGCTCGCTGGGAACCCGCAATCCAATCTTTGAAGTGCCTATTTTCGGTGACGACGCGGCACTCCGTGACGAGAAAACGATCCGAGTCACCGACATGGCTTTCGACGAGCAGATTCTGCTTGATCAAGACCGCTTCTTGAGCGCGATGCTTCAACGCCCCGAGTTCCAGCGCAAAATGACCGGCACTGAGCTGCGACATCTCCTCGGTAAGTATTTCGGTGAACAGGAACTGCGCAACAGCGTCAAACCGGGCCTGCTTTCCACCTGTCATCGCCTCGCGATTCCTGTGTTTGTGGGCGCTCCTTCGGACGGTAGCGTATTTCTGAATTCCATGAAGCTTTGGGCCATGCGCGAAGCTGGCCTGCTGCCTTCATACAGCTTCGATCTGGATCTGCACGCTGAAGTATTCGAAGCCTGCGCCTACCATCGATGGGGATTGTTCGAAAGCGAAGCGAAGTCGCTGGCGACTTTGATTCTAGGCGGCGGGGTACCCAAGAACTTCAACCTCCAGCCGGAGCCCGCGCTGGGCCAGATTCTCGGTATTCCAGACGTGCGCGGCTACGAATTCGATGTTCAAATCGTAACGGCTCCTGTTACCGACGGCTCGCTGTCCTCCTGCCCGCCAGCCGAGGCAGTCACGTGGGGCAAGGTGGACAAGGATACTTACCAGCAATCCACCGAAAGCATGCAAGCCGACTATTCCACTGTCATGCCGTTCATCGTGAAAGCGCTGCTGGACAATCGCGACCGCTACACCGCTTCGACAAACTGTCCCGATGACAAGCGCGGCTACCTGCGCCAGGCAACCGGCTATCGACTTTTCGACCATCGAAGTGCGCTTACGGAACAACTGAAAATCGATGTCCGCCACAACGCCGATTGGCTTAACGAAAGCATCCACTGGCAGTAGCTACTGAAATGGGGTATTCCAGCCGTTCGCGCCGGCTAGCCGAAGCGGCCGGTTATGTAATCTTCCGTTTCTCTTTTCTCCGGATTCTTGAAGATGATATCGGTCTTTCCGAATTCGATCAGCTTGCCCATAAGAAAGAAGCCGGTAGTATCCGCGACGCGCGCGGCTTGCTGCATGTTGTGGGTTACGATCACCACCGTGCATTCGTTCCGGATGGACGTAAGCAGGTCTTCGATCTTAGCGGTGGCGATTGGGTCGAGCGCGGAGCACGGTTCGTCCAACAGTAAGACTTCCGGATCCACCGCTAGGGCGCGCGCGATGCATAGGCGCTGCTGCTGTCCGCCGGATAATGCATAGGCGGACTTCTGGAGCTTGTCCTTCACCTCATCCCATAAGGCCGCGCGACGCAGGCTATGTTCCACCACTTCGGCCAGGTTGCCTCGAACGCCGTTCACGCGCGGTCCGTAGGCGATGTTGTCGAAGATCGATTTTGGGAACGGGTTCGGGCGCTGAAACACCATACCCACGCGTCGACGAAGATCGCTTACGTCCAGTTCACGAATATGCTGGCCATCGAGAAGGACTTCGCCTTCCCATCGGGCGCCTCGCACGGTGTCGCTGATGCGGTTCAGGGTTCGGAGAAAGGTGGATTTCCCGCATCCTGAGGGACCGATCAGCGCCGTGATGCGGTTTGTCTCTACTTCTAAGCCGATATTGGTGAGCGCCTGGAACGAACCGTAGAAAAAATTCATGCCATCGACGCGCAACTTCGGCGGCTCAGGAATGGGCTGCGCAATCTCCGGTGGTGCAGTCTGAGCGGTAACGATGGTGGAGGCCATGGCTAGCTATCGAGCGGTGCGCGTCGCGAGCAGCCATCGCGCCGCAACATTGCAAATCAACACCATAACCAAAAGCACCAAGCCGGCGGCCCATGCTTGCCGGTGCCAATCGTCGTAAGGGGCAATGGCGTGTGTGTAGATCATGACAGGGAGGGATGCGGTGGGTTCGTTCAGGCCGGAGCTCCAGAACTGATTATTCAAACTGGTAAACAACAAGGGAGCGGTCTCCCCGGCAATTCGCGCTACGCCTAGGATTATACCCGTCAGAACGCCGGAGAGCGAAGCCGGCACCACAACGGAGAACACGGTGCGCCATTTGCTCGCGCCTAGCGCAAGAGAACCCTCCCGAAGACTGGTCGGCACCCCACGAAGGAATTGCTCGGTGCTGCGGAGGGCGATCGGGATGAGCATCAGCGAAAGCGAGAAGCCGCCAGCCCAAGCGGAAAAATGTCGCATGGGAACCACGATGACCGTCCAGGCAAAGATTCCGATGACGATGGAAGGCACTCCGTTCAAGAGATCGGCGGCATAACGGACCACGGGCGGGAAGCGCGAGCCGCCGAATTCGGCTAGGTAGACGCCGCCGAGAAACCCAATAGGGACGCCGATGGCCGTCGCTGCGAAGACCATCTTGGCGGTTCCCCAAATCGCGTTCGCCATGCCCCCTCCGTCTTCGCCGGGCGGAAGCGGAAGGCGCGTAAAGAACGCCCAATCGAGCGATTTGGCTCCGTTATATAGCAGATAGCCCAGGATCAGAAACAGGATAGAAACAGTGAGCAAAGTACACGCTCCTGTTAATCCCAACATCAAGTTGTCGAGGGCGTAGCGCCGCCGCGTGCGAGCGTCGCGCATCAGGCCACGGAACCTTTTTTCGTGGTCAGCAGGATGAGAAGCCTCGCCACGCCGTTGATCACGATGGTCAGAAGAAATAAAACCAGGCCGAGATAGATGAGCGACGCCAGGTAAAGATCGCTGGAAGCTTCGGCGAATTCATTCGCGACTGCGGATGCGATGGTGACGCCCGGCGCGAAAAGAGAGGCACTCACGGCAGGAGTGTTTCCGATCACCATGGTGACGGCCATAGTTTCTCCTAAAGCACGGGCGAGGCCCAGGAAAACGGAACCGATGATCCCTAGCCGCGCGAAAGGCACCACTGCCTGCCACGTGGTTTCCCACTTCGTGGCCCCAAGCGCGAGTGCGGCTTCGCGCTGTTCGGTAGGCACCGCCATTAATGCTTCGCGCGAAAGAGAAATGATGAACGGAAAAGTCATCACGGCGAGAATGATGCCGGCGGACAGGTAGCCGACCCCGTAGAACGGCCCATCGAAGAGAGGTAGCCAGCCGAGCGAGGCTTTGAGCGCAGGTTCCACGTACGTCCGCATCAAGGGGATCAGTGTAAAGATGGCGAGCAGCCCGTAAATCACGCTGGGGACGGCTGCCAGCAGTTCGACAAGGAATGTCGCGATATTCGCAATGCGGCGCGGGGCCATCTCCGAGAGGAAAATTGCCGCCCCTAGCCCCAACGGGACCGCGATCAAGAGGGCGAGAAAGGAAGTTAGAAGCGTGCCATAAATGAAGGGAAGCGCGCCGAAATTATCCGCACCTGGGTCCCAAATCGATTGGCCGAAGAAGCGCCAACCAAAGACCTGTCTTGCCGGCTCCGATTTAATGTGAAGCTGCCAGACAAGTGCTGTGAGAAGCAAGAGCACAGACGCCGCGCCGGTCCAGGTAATCGCGAAGGCGATGCTGTCGCCGCGCCCGGTACGGATGCCCGCCATATCAGTGGATGGACGAGATCGCCCGAAGTTCTCTGACGATCACCGCTTTCGGAAGGGGCGCATAGTGAAGCGGCGCGGCGGCGGGTTGACCGTCTGTCAGCATCCAGTTAAGGAATGCGGTAATCGCATGTCGCGTACCGGCGTCTTCGATCCGGTCTGGAATGAGCAACCAAGTAAAGGTTGCGATTGGATAGGATAGCTCACCCGCGGCGTCCGTGATGGAAACGCGGAAATCATCCGGCATGGAAGTGGCCGCACTTTCGGCAGCGGCGCTCAGCGAGGTTATATCCGCTTTAACGAAGCGGTTTGCAGAATTGCGCACTAACCCATAACGCATTTTCTGAGAAGCCGCGAAAGTGAGTTCTACGTAGCCGATGGAGTTCGGCGCAAGCTTCACAAAACCGGCGACGCCTTCGTTGCCTCGCTGCCGGAGCCCAACCGGCCAGTTTACGGCGGTGTTGACCGTCATTCGCCGTTTCCATTCCGGACTGGTCTTCGCGAGAAAATCGGTGAAGACGTACGTGGTGCCGCTGCCATCCGACCGCACCACGACAACAATGCTTTGATTCGGCAGCTTAACGCTGGGATTGAGTGACGCGATCGCAGGATCGTTCCATTGTCTGATGGAGCCGAGAAAAATTCCGGCTAAAACGGGCCCGGTGAAGTTCAGGTCCGCGGCAACGCCGTCGATATTGTAAATCGGTACTACCGCGCCGATGACAGTCGGGAAGTGGAGTGGGCGAGTTTTGAATTGCGCGAACTGCTTGTCGGACATCGGTTTGTCCGATGCACCGAAGTCGATGGTACCCGCCGCGAGTTGCTTTACGCCCGCGCCCGATCCAATCGATTGATAGTTGATCTGAACTCCGGTCTTGTCCTTGAACTGCTGAAACCATTTTGCGTAGACAGGGTACGGGAAAGTCGCTCCCGCTCCCGTAATGGTTCTGCCAGCCAACGCTACGCAGGCCGTCGCGATCAAAATAGATGCGCTGGCCGCGTATCGCATTAGGTCCAGTTTCTCACCGCCAACGTTCGTCGAAGAAGTTGGCGTCCATGACGGAGCCGCGGCTGTCCAGTATGGCCCAATCGGGCAGCTTGGCGGTTTGCAGTGCATTCGATGCGTTGGAGCGTTCGTCGAAAGTTACGCCACTGTTGAGCACGATGTACTTCGAGGGATTGAGCGGATTCGGGTAGATCATCACGAGCGTGTGGTCCGCGTCCGGCCACTTCTTGGGTAGCTTGTCGGCGATGCGGCGGTAGATGGCGTTGCTGCCTTCGTCGCCCCACAGGATCAGGTTGTTGTCGGCGATGTCGGCATCGGTGATCTCGGTATCTTTCTTCTCCGGCGCGTCGCCGCGAAACTGCTTGCGCCACCAATCGATGGCGTGAGCTTCGGATTTTTGTAGTGTGCTCGCTACGGCAGGATATTTGGGCGTGCCCGTTGGCGTAACCATCAGGAAGCTGGTGAGGAAAGCATCGTCGATCGGACCCTGCAGGTTGTGTTGTTTGCGCAGCCCGGTAGCGGCGCCGGCGGCCCATTTGCCGGTTTCTTTGTGGAAGCTGGCCGTGAAGTTGCGCGCCGTCCCAGGGCCGGAAACTGTGAGAGCTTGACCATCGAGCGTTACGGAGACTTTCTTCTGCGCATCGAACGGGCTTGTGCCGGGTGCGAAGCGGAAGGTGATTGCGTCGATGTTCGCAGTTCGCGCAGTAAGAGCGGAGGAACCTGTGATGTCAGCATCGACGCGAGCGCGATCCCAATGTTTCTCCAGGCCATCGACAACCACCCAACGCATGCGGTCATACTTC
>CAXSIG010000152.1:351-947 GCA_964237255.1 uncultured Bryobacteraceae bacterium | reverse complement strand
TCCAGGTGGTGAAATGAACGGCGCGGGGCGTGGGATCGCTGCCGCGCTCGGCGAGAGGGTCGATATAACCGTTCAGCTCCACTTTGGAAGCGGGATGATACTTGTGCGCCGTGCCGGGCCCCACCACACGAGTGAGCGTTAATCCCTCTTCGGCCATGTAGCGGGCCATGATGTCGCCGGCTTGTTGCTGGGGATCGATTTCGCCGTGATACTCAACGACAGGAAGTTGCGCAAAGTTAAGCGCGTAATCGGTAGCGTTCGTGAGATGCCATAACTTCTGTTCGTACCAGGGCGCGGTAATCTTGTGCTCTCGATAGAGCGGCGAGTATTCGGCGGTTTCGGCGAATCCGGCACCGGGAGCCGCGGCCGCCCAGAGACCCGCGAAGTGGGCCGCAATGTGCCAGGTTGCAGCGCCGCCCATGCTGAAGCCACGGACCAGGATGCGGCGCTCATCGATGTTGTAATGCTTCTTAACGTCATCCAAGGCTTCGAACAAATCCACTTCGCCGGCGAACTTGTTGGCATTGCAATAGCGGCCGTATAGATGGAGCACGATGGTGTCGCGCGGCGTGAACTCACCGGCGTTCTTTTGACGA
>CAXSIG010000152.1:0-341 GCA_964237255.1 uncultured Bryobacteraceae bacterium | reverse complement strand
TGAAACCAGGTGTCGAGACGCCACCGATGTGGACGATCCGGCGCGAACGAAGGCGGGATGACTAATCCGTAAGGCTGCACGCTTCCGTCCAGCGTCGATGTGTATGCGCGAACGATCAAGCCGGTGGCGGATGCCCACGGGCTCTTGCCGGATTTCAGTGCGTCGGCGCGGTCCTGCCCTTGCGCGAGAAGATCTTTGGCCTTCGCGATTTCGTCTGGTTTGTGAAACTCGTTTCCGTCTAACGCGTAACGCACCGCTTTGGCGTAAATAGCGGCGTCGGGATAGAGAGGATTCGAGCGAAGCGGTACCAGAGACTGCAAGAGATTTTTCAGACCGGCTTC
>CAXSIG010000151.1:5808-9589 GCA_964237255.1 uncultured Bryobacteraceae bacterium | reverse complement strand
TATCCGTGGATTGCGGTTCCCCTGATCGTCGCGCTGCTGGTCCTTCTCGCTTTCCTGATCGGCGCGATTGTGAAGACTGTTTTGCGTATTCCGCACCGTCTCCGTTCCTTGTGGTCGCGGACAGAGTAAGTACACTACCCTGAAGGAATGAATAGCGATTCATTTGACGCGGCCTCACTGGCTGGCGCCGCGGCATTGGGAGCCGTGGCAGGACTACGCAGCATGACGGCGCCGGCGCTCCTGTCCCAAGCCGCGCGCACAGGTTCCATCGATCTCGAAAGCACGCCGTTTCAGTTTCTCTCGACACAACGCGCGGCCGACATAGCCACTGCCGCCGCCGTGCTGGAATTGGTCGCCGACAAGTTGCCGTTTACGCCGGACCGGACAGGTGTCCCCGGCTTAGCGGCGCGCATTGCATCCGGCGCCATGGTGGGCGCAGCGTTGTCTTCAGCGCGCAAGAAGGATTGGGTTCCGGGAGCGATAGTCGGCGCGGCCGCCGCAGTGGCGGGAACCTTCATCGGGTTCTGGCTGAGAAAGACTTTGACCGAATCAGGCGCTCCGGACTTGCCCATCGCGTTAGCGGAGGATACGGTCGCGGTAGCCGTCGGAGTACTTGCCCTCCGTTATGAAGCCGGGCAGTCTTCCACGATAGCCGTACTTTAACTATCGAGCCACGCGCGAAGAAAGTGTTCGGCACTCCCGTTCAAGTCGACGGTCTCACGACGATCGGGATCGCGATATACAGCTTCAATGCCGGTAGGCATCGGACGCAACTCTAACTTGCGCTCCTTCGCTTCCAGCTTGAGCGACGCACCAAGCCAGGCAATGAAAATCTTCGTTCGCCGCTCATGCCCAATCCGCGCGGCCTGTTTCATCAGTTCCGAAGTCCAAGGTCCCGTTTTGAGCTTCTCGGCCCAAGGGGCGGCTTCCACCGCAGCCGCGCGGTCGCGGTCGCGTTGACGCCGATCCTCGGGACCACTCTGTTCGCGTCCTTCGAGCGCTTTTAAGTTATTCTCCAGATTGTCGAGAAAGCTCACTTACTCAAGATAGCGTTGCGCGTTAAACCGCGTTAACGCCTCCATCGACGAATAACTCGACCCCCGCGATAAAGCTCGAATCTTCTGAGGCCAGGAATACAGCGGCTTTCGCGATATCGATTCCTTCGCCGATACGGCCAAGCGGCACCATACCCGTGACGAACTTTACAACGTCCGGATTGCCGGCGAGCGTTGCCGCGTTCCCCGCCGTATAGATTGGTCCGGGACTGATGACATTCACCCGAGGCCCACTCTTCAACTCCGCCGTGAAAGTGCGCGCAAAGCTACGAACCGCGGCCTTGGTGGCGCCGTACACAGACATTCCAGGAAACCCGGAACTGCCGATGAATGAACCGTTCAGTATGATGGAGCCGGTCTTCTCCATCAGCGGAAGCGCCTTCTGTATGGTGAAGTAGACACCTTTTATGTTGATGTCTACGCACTTGTCGTAGAACTCCTCCGTCACTTGATCGTGCGGCATCTGCTCGTAGATTCCGGCGTTTGCGAATACCACATCCAGCTTGCCTTTCTTCTGCTTAATCTCCGCATACATCTTGTCCAGATCGGTCAACTTTCCCGCGTCGGCCTGAATCCCGATCGCGCGCTCGCCCAAAGCCTTGACCGCTTGATCGAGTTCCGGTTTTCTTCGGCCGGTGATAAAGACGAACGCGCCCTCCCGGATAAACTCCTGCGCGGTCGCAAAGCCCATCCCTTCACTTGCGCCTGTGATGAGCGCGATCTTTCCGTCTAATTTCTTCATGTCTGCTCCTATCAGCTAAGATGGCGAGTGTCTGGTGGACGGTTTGCACGATTCGCCAAACTTCTTGCCCGTTCCAGCAATTTGGAGATCCGGTGATTGAGACATGCCTAAGATAGACCGTCTTGCCGGGATTATAGAGGAAATGTGTCCTCAAGAGGGATCTCACGGCACAGGGATTCCGGGCCTGTTTCTTACCCGATCCTCCACAACCGAGGTGCCGCGCAACACGTTGAACCAGGCGGTTTTCTGTGTAGTTGCGCAAGGCTCGAAGAGCACGTTGTTGAACGAGCGACGCTTTGTGTACGATCCGAACAAATACCTTCTTGTTTCCTTAGACCTCCCCCTTGTCGGACAGATTGAGAAGGCCAGCAAGATGAAGCCGTTCCTCGGTTTAAGTGTGGTGCTGGATTTCGAAGAGATCGGGTCTCTCATGCGGGAAGCAAACCTGCCTCACGAAACTGCATCGCCGTCGCGTCCCGGTGTCACTATCGGTTCATTAGGGAAGGACTTGCTCGACGCGGTGCTGCGGTTCGCCGAAATACTGAAGAAACCGAGTCAGATACCCGTTATGGCTCCGTTGATTCGGCGAGAAATCTTCTACAAATTGCTACTTGGGGATCAGGGTAGTCTCTTACGCCGTATGGTCGTGGATAGCGGGAAGGTGCAGCGCGTCGCAGCCGGTCTTGCATGGCTCAGGCGGAACGCCCATCGTCAAATCCGCATGGAAGAGCTTGCCCGCGAAATGCGGATGAGCCCATCCGCTATGCACAGTTGGTTTCGCGCTGTAACCTCGATGAGTCCCCTGCAATTTCAAAAGCAACTTCGGTTACAGGAAGCCCGTCGGATGATGCTTTCGGAGAAAGTCGACGCCGGCGGTGCGAGCCGGCGTGTCGGATATGAGAGCGCTTCGCAGTTCAGTCGAGAGTATCGGCGCTTCTTTGGCGCTCCTCCCTTGCGAGACATCGAGAACTTACGCTCCGTGCTATCGCTCCAGACCTAGCAAATGGGCTTTCGTTTCCAGGCCGCCCGCGAAGCCCGTAAGCTTTCCGGAAGAACCGATCACACGATGGCACGGAACCACGATCGATAGCGGATTTCTGCCGTTCGCAGCGCCCACCGCTCGTGTTGCCCGCGGGTTGCCCAACTGCTTCGCGAGCTGCCCATAGTTTCTTGTTTCCCCGAATGGTATGGCAAGCAAGGCTTCCCAAACGTTCTTTTGAAACGGAGTGCCTCTCATATCGAGCGGAACGGAGAAAGACTTCCGGTCACCCGCAAAGTACTCCTTTAGCTGCTGTTCTGTTTCGAAGAGAATGCGATTCCCCTCGTCTTCCACAAGATCGGTAAGTCGCACGCGATCCGGATGATCGTTCTCCCAAAGAATAGCGACTAAGCCCTTGTCGCTCGCGACCAACTTCAATTCTCCAACCGGAGATTCCATCGTCTTGTATGCAAGTGTCATATTTGCTCCTTTGCCCAAAGATGCTGTGCGGCATATGCACGCCATGGCCGCCATCGTTCGGCGCGCTCCATCAATTTCGCTGCGCTTACCGCTTCGCCCTCTATCGCAGTTGCGCTTCGCAGTAGTCCAACATCGCTCGCTGGAAAAGCGTCCATCTCACGCACGGCGCGAAGAGCGATGTATTGCGCAGTCCAGTCACCGATCCCGCGAATCGCTCTGAGTTGCGCGATTGTCGAATCTATATTTCCAAGAGAACGGAATAAGTTCGGATCGGCTACCGCGGCTTCCGCGACGGCCCGCAGTGTCGTTAAGCGGGCAGCTGGCATCGATAAACCGATTGACGATGCCAAGGCAAGCCGAGACGCTGTCGGAAAAGTATGCGACAAACCTGGGTGGATCGAAAACGGTTTGGGTACAACGGACCCGTGCAAGGCAACAAGTTGACCCGCAAGCCGTCGTGCCGCGCTCACGCTGATCTGTTGGCCCAGCACCGCGCGTATCGCTGTCTCGAAACTATCCCAAGCG
>CAXSIG010000151.1:516-5798 GCA_964237255.1 uncultured Bryobacteraceae bacterium | reverse complement strand
GCCTGGCGCGCGCAATCCTGGCCGCTCCGCTATCAACGGCGCGAGTACCGGGTCTCCGGACAGATGTTCGTCAATGGTCTCGATGTCCGCCCCCAGATCGAACAGCCGCCGCACGCGAGCAACGATAGCCGGCAGCGACCGGACCTCAGGGAAACAAATGCTGACACTGAGGCTCTGCCGATTGGGCAAATGCGTTACCGCGATGCTGCCCAAAACGCCGTCAATCTCAACCGTGCGTAAGTAGCGCTCGCCGTCCACAACCTCAACGCCGCTAATCGCGCGCGCCTGCAGGAAGGCGAGCATACAAGGCCAGTCATAAGGCGGCCGGTAACGGAGCCGAAGCACTACTTCCTGCTCTTCGTTCTTCGAAACACTCTTGCTTCGCAGAGCGCTGGGCGGACGCTGGAACAGATGTAAGAAGGTTTCGTTGAACCTGCGAAGACTTCCAAACCCCGCAGCCATGGCTACTTCCGTCATCGGCATCCGCGTTTGGTGGATCAACTGTTTCGCGAAGAGCACCCGTCTTGTCTGCGCGACCGAGATAGGGGAAGCTCCAAGGTGTTGCAGGAACAAACGCCTCAATTGGCGCTCCCCTACGCCAAGGCGTTCGGCAAGCTGTTCGACATTGCTGTCGCTATCGAGCGCGCCATCCGCGATCAGCGCGAGCGCGCGTGAAACGGTGTTTGAGGTCCCGCGCCATGAGGCCATGTCGGGCGCTGTTTCCGGCCGGCATCGAAGACAGGGTCGCAAGCCGGCATCGTGTGCGGCGGCTGCGGAGCCATAAAATCGGCAATTCGCAAAGTTCGGTGTACGCGCGGGACAAACCGGTCGGCAATAGATACCGGTCGATGTGACACCGACAAAGATTAGGCCGTCAAACCGGGCGTCTTTGCTCTGCAACGCGCGATAGCAGACCTGGGTCTCCGGCAGTTCCATACCCGAATGTTCGCACTGTCCGAAGATAAGAACTCGCGGTTTTCGGACATGGTCGTGTCAGCCCGCGTTCGACAATAGAGTCAATGGAGTTCCCTCGCCCGAATGGACCCGTGCTCTCGAGCGAAATGGTCGCGCAACTTGCCGATGGACAGAAGGTCAAGCGGCGCATCGGACGGATGCGGGCTTGCGATGAAAAAAATGAAAAAGGCAAACCATGCCACGGCCATCTGAAACGGTGGGGCGGTTTCCGAAAGGACGTTGAAGTCTACCGTTGCGAGCGCTGCCACACGGTGTATCTTCCCAATGAAGAGGAACCGCCCCGAACAGGCATTCTCAGTTGGTAAGCAATTTTACTGAGTATCTCGACTATTGGGCGCACTGCGCTCCGGATCGAATTTTCCTGGCGCAGCGCAAAGAGAGTATCTCCTTCCAAGATTTTCGACAAGCGGTCCGACGTACCGCGCAAGGGCTTCTAAACAGCAAGCTAACGCTGATTCAGGTTGCTCCGAAGAACAGCATTGAGCATGCGATCCTCGCTGTCGCGGCGATGTATGTTGGACTGCCGTATGTTCACGGTCTGCCGCAGACACTTGTCGTCGATTGTGAGCCGATGGACGAGGTGGACGATGCGCATCGGAGAGTTACGCCGGATACAGTCGCTAAGATTCTTGATACGTCCGGATCGTCCGGCGAGCCGAAGGCTATTGTGAATACGCACGGGATGCTTACGAGCAACCAGGAGATGATTCGGCACGCGATTCCGTCGCTTCGGACTAAGCCTCCGATCTTGTGCGACTGGTTACCTTGGAAGCATACGTACGGCGGTAGCCATAACTTCGGCATCGCGCTTTCTAACGGCGGAACGATGTATATCGATGAAGGTCGTCCTGATTCCGAGGAGCATTTCACCAACCTATGTGAGGTGCGCCCCACGCTGTACTTCGATGTGCCGCGAGGTTACGAGATGCTGCTGCCAGCGCTTCGCGATCGTGCCTTCGCCGCGCAGTTCTTCAGCAGATTGGAACTACTGTTCTGTGCCGGAGCCGCCCTGTCCGATGAATTGCGTGAGAAGCTGGTGAGTCTTTCACCAGTACCGATCCTCATCGGATATGGTGCGACGGAGACTGCTCCAATGGTGCTGTACGGTGAGCGAATACTGAAGCCCGCTCCCGGTTTGGAAGTCAAACTCGAGCCCGTTGGCGACAAGTTGGAGCTTTGTGTTCGAGGACCGAACGTTACACCCTCCGTCACCCTCGACCACGAGGGCTATTACAAGACTGGTGATGCGTTTCGACATGTCGGAGATGGCTTGGTGTTCGATGGCCGACTCCGTGGGAATTTCAAGCTGTCGAACGGCAAGTGGGCGATGTGATCGGCAGTGCTTGGCTGCTCGCTGCTGGCGTGTTTCTGGATCTGATCTTCGGTGATCCAGAGTATCCATTTCATCCTGTTCGATTGATTGGGTGGACTCTGTCTCGCTTTGAGGCATTGCTTTGGCGTATTGGCTGGAACGGCTATGGTGGCGGCAGCGTTCTGTTTCTCCTTTTGAGTTCCGTTTGGATCGGGCTGCTTTGCTTCATTCCTTTCTGGCCCTTTCAGTTGTTCGTTATCTATAGCCTGCTTGCTCTTCGCGATCTGCTTCATCACGGCCGGTGTGTGGATCGTGCCGACGAAGCGGGAGCGCGTTTGGCGGTCGCGAGACTGGTAGGTCGCGATACCGATCGCATGGACCTCGCGGCTTGTCGTCGGGCTGCGATCGAGAGCTTGAGCGAGAACCTCACCGATGGTTTCGTGAGCCCGATCTTTTGGTACGCCGTCGGCGGGTTGCCTGGGCTGGTGCTTTTTAAGGTGATTAGCACCATGGACTCGATGGTCGGGTATAAGACTGATCGATATCTCAAGTTCGGATGGTGCGGGGCTCGTACTGACGACCTGATGAACTGGGTTCCTGCTCGTCTCACTTGGCTTCTCCTTTCCGCTTGCGCGGGCTTGTTGCCTCGGTACTCTGGTTCGAAGGCGCTTCGTGTTGGATGGCAACAACATGCCATCGTTCCGGGGCCGAACTCCGGGTGGAGCGAGGCTGCTATGGCGGGCGCGCTTGAGCGTCGATTGATTGGTCCTCTTTGGTCTCAGGGCCAATTGATTACCGAGCTTTGGCTCGGCAATTCTGCCGACCCTCCGGCTGGTGCTCCTGGCGACTTTCGTCGCGCTGCGATTCTCGCTACAGGGGCGGGTTTGACTTTTGCGGCTCTTGCTTGCCTTGCCATCGCGTGGTACCGTTATGTTGCTCAGGTGCCCGGAAGGGCATAACAGGGAAGTCCGGTTCGATTCCGGCGCGGTCCCGCCACTGTAACGAGAGTGGCCGTCTCAGAACCACTCAGGGTTGTTCACCCTGGGGAAGGGGAGCGGCCAGGGTAGATGTTCCGCCCAACTTTCTAAGCCAGGAGACCTACCTGACAAGTACAACAACTTACTTCCGCGGAGAACGGAAAGAGGACCTATGAGTATTGCTACTAAAACAGGTGATAGCGGTCAGACCGGCCTTGCCGGCGGTGTCCGCGTTTCTAAAGCGTCGTTGCGTGTCGAGAGCTATGGCACCGTCGACGAATTAAATTCCGTGCTCGGACTGGCTCGCGCCCATTGTCAGGACGCCGAGCTTTGCGAGCGCACCAAGCGCATTCAGCGCGAGTTGTTCCAGGTCGGCTCCGGCTTGGCTACTCCTCCGCAGAGTCGGAAGGCGCAGTTGCCCGTTACTGAAGAAATGGTCGACGCGCTTACTGCGCAGGTCCATGAGATCGAGGCCATGGAGGGCCTGCTCTCGGACTGGTCGTTGCCCGGTGAGCATCCTGTCGCCGCTTTTTACGATCTGGCACGTACGGTGTGCCGTCGCGCAGAACGGTGTGCAGTTCGGCTGGTGGAGTCCGGCGAAGAGGTTGCGCCGAATGTCATCGTGTATCTCAACCGGCTCTCCGACTTGCTGTGGTTGTATTCGCGCAAGGTTGAAGTGGATGCCGGGATCGCGAACTCGCTTCGTCAGGTAAATGAGAAGTCCGGACCCAAGTGGTCGCGCGCTTGGTAGCGCGGTCACTTCTTCCACCGCTGCTTCTGATCGTATCCGTCGGCATCGTGGCCGCGGCGGTGGAGCACTACTTAGGAGCTGCGCCTGCTCGGATGGGCAAGGGCTATGGAAACCCTGTCATCCGGACCGGCGAACTGAGCTATCCGCGCGAGGCCATTGATAGCGATTCGTACGTGGTTCGTGTTGCCAAGCCTGCGCGGCGGATCGTCAGCCAGTATTGGTCGATTGATGAAACCGTCTACTCCGTGGTGCCGCCGGAGCGTGTGGTCGCGGTAAGTGAAACCGGGTATCTTGGCGCCTTTACCAACATCGCCAAGTACACAAAGCAATATCGCCCTACGGTCGCGACCGATGCGGAGCGCGTCCTTCGATTGAACCCCGATTTGCTGATGGTTTCGAATAGCTCTCGTGTCGATTTCTGCGCTTTGATTCGCAATGCTGGGTTACCGATCGACCGCGTGTTTACCGACTTCACGACGCTTCAGCAGTTGGCTGACACGATTCGGCTTACCGGCTACCTGACCGGTGAAGATGCGAAGGCTTCGGCGGAGATTGCTGACTTCTGGCGCGTCATTAATTTGGCAAAGGCTCGAAGACCTGCGAGCGCTCCGCACCCCCGTGTATTGGGGGTTGGAGGACATTCGAGCTACGGAAAGCGCACGCTGTTCAACGATGTAATCACCACGCTGGGCGGGGTCAATGTGGGCGCGGAGGGCGGCCTTCAGACGTACGACCGCGTGAGCGATGAACAGATCATTCGGTGGAATCCTGAATGGATCATCGCGGGCGCTGAGGCGGGTAAGGAAAAGCAGGTTTTGGCTTCGCTTCAGAAGGACGTCGCTATATCGACTACGCAAGCGGCGCGCAACCGGCACATCGTGGTGCTGGACTATCGCGTGTTTCTTCCCATGTCGCCTTACACAAAGTTCATGGTGGCGGCGGTGGCTGGGTTTTTGTATGGGGATGGGGGTCTCGGGTCGCTTACGCTCCCGGCTCAGAATGGCGTGCGACGGTGACCGGGATGCGTCGCGTTCGTAAGGGCTTGTTTTACAGCGTGATGGTTCCGGCGCTGCTGATCAGCATCGTGGCTGGTATCGTGTTCGGCAGCACTTCGCTGCCTTGGCAATCCTTGTTTCATCCGAGCCACGCCGATACGGTGATCATCTGGTTGATTCGCGTTCCGCGTGTTGCTGTTGCGATCTTCGTGGGCGCTGGGCTCGCCGTCGCTGGGGCGTTGATGCAGGGCTTGTTTCGGAACCCGCTGGCT
>CAXSIG010000151.1:0-506 GCA_964237255.1 uncultured Bryobacteraceae bacterium | reverse complement strand
AGAGCCAGCGCTTGTTGGAACCGGGTCGGGCGCTGTGCTGGGCGCTGTGCTGATGTTCGTTACCGGCTGGAGCGTCCGTTCCGTTGTCTCGCTGCCGATTGCTGCGATGGTGGGGGCGCTGCTTGCGCTGGTGGTTGTGTATGCCATGGCTACTCGCGGCGGCTCCGCGCCGATTGGAACGTTGTTGCTGTGCGGCATTGCGGTGACGTCGCTGCTGAGCGCGGTTTCGAGCTTGCTGCTTTCGGTGAACCTGGTCAATTGGCAGGTCGCGCAGGAGATCGTGTTTTGGATGATGGGCGGACTGGATGCGCGGTCCTGGACGCACTTCTGGTTATGCGCGCCGTTCGTCGTCATCGGCATCATTGCTGCCATGCTGCAGGCGCGTGAGCTGGACCTGATCCAACAAGGTGAAGAGACGGCGCTTTCGTTCGGCATCGATACGGAGCAAGCAAAACGCTTGCTGGTGTTGACGGTGATACTGTGCTTGAACCAAAAGCGTTTGCCTG
>CAXSIG010000150.1:3580-9642 GCA_964237255.1 uncultured Bryobacteraceae bacterium | reverse complement strand
CGTCCCTTCAGCCTGTACAGTTGGCATGGGCTGCGTGACTGGGTATCCGTCTTTGCAGGTGCCTTTGAGGTGAACCAGATGGGACGTGACCAGGCTGTGATGGTCAACCGAAGTGACAGTGCCTATCGCGTCGTCTAGCTTACTGCCGACGACGCCGGTGTAATGTTTTGCGAGGAAGGCGGAAACAAGTGCATGTTTGTTACTACCGACTGCCGTGCCGAGAGGCTTTTCCAATCCGGGAACGCGAGGCGATTGACCGTCGCGCTCGCCGTATCCGGTCTGAATGAGTGTCGGGATAACGAGGGCGCGGCATCCGCCTTTTTCAGTAGCGATTGTGCTAAGTGGTGCGCTGATGCTCTCGATTTTTCCGCCGTGGGCCATGTTCACTATGAACGGTTCTTTTGCTTCGATCACGTAACGCTTGATCCCGAGCGCGATGCGTCTGAGGGTGGCGTCCGCCAGAGGCTTCTTGCGCCCAAAGATCGACGGGCACGGAATCGACCAGTCAATGCACTCTGCTGAAGTGCGATAGGGCTTAAGGAAAAGATTGCCGGCGGGTCCGTTGGTCGGCTCAGGCCATACGATGCGATATCCATCGCGGCGAGCGACAACGAACAGGCGCTTGCGAATCGTGGGCGTGTCATAATCCCGCGCCCGAAGCTCGCGATAATCGACCTCGTAGCCGAGATTGCGAAGCTGTGTAACCCAGCGCTTGAAGGTCATACCCTTGCGTCGCTTGCAGGGCTGGTTATCAACAAGCGGTCCCCATGTCTGAAATTCCTCGACGTTCTCCAACACGATCACATCGGGCTTCGCAATGGCAGACCACTTGAGCACGATCCATGCAAGGCTGCGAATGCTCTTCTCAACAGGCTTTCCGCCTTTGGCCTTGCTGAAGTGCTTACAATCTGGGCTAAACCAAGCTAGAGTAACGTGTCGACCGGCGACGGTTTCCCGGATATCCACATCCCAAACGCTTTCGCAAAGATGAACCGTATCGGGATGGTTTGCCTCGTGCATGGCGAGGGCCTCTGGATCGTGGTTGATCGCGAAGTCTGGCGAGCGTCCGAGGGCCATTTCGATGCCCGTACTGGCTCCGCCACCACCGGCGAAATTATCGATTATCAAACCAAACGGGGGCGGGTTAGCATGGTCTGCGGACGATTGCATGGCAGTTCTCTTTGCTTGGTTGTTGAGAGTGGATAGGGGCGCGACGACCTATGCCGCCCGAACGATCATCAGGCGATTGATTGCCTGCCGCGCGAACTGCTCGGCGCTGAAGTCCTTGAACCCTGACAGATGCGCCGTGCCGTCGTAGCTGGAAACCTTCACCTCGCAACCTTCCATAAACTCGGGGCCGAACTTGCGCTGTAACCGGGCGAAAGCCTGCTGCATGAACGCAGGTGAAAGCTTGCGAGTTGTAAAGACATGATTGCTTCCGAAGCTAACCAACTCCGCGCCGTCCGGGCGTTCGGTGGAAACCGGCGCGTAAGGATCGTTGCTTACAGCAACCTGAACGCTTCCGTCTTTCATCAACCAGTGGCGGATGCCATAGGTGCTATCTGTCATGCCGTCGAAGCCTTGGCCGCGATATTCACCAATCAGCGCATCGACCATGGCTTGCGTCGGGCCGTCCAGCCAATCAACGCGGATTGAGGAACCGCCGCTGTAGACATGCGAACGCACTCCAAACGTCACGCCGGGAAAGGCTTCTTTCAGCGCGGCGCGGATCATCTTCGCGGTCTCTGCGGTGTTGATGTAACGGGCGCTGTTTTCGTTGGCGATGGTCATGTCGATCTCCGTTGTTGGTGGTTCTGGCAGTCTAGGCTTGGCTAGTTGATAGGAGGCAGCTTGAAACGGTCCAGCCAACAAGGCCCGTGAGTGTTGCGCAATTCTTGAAGCACGCCGCCTGTTCGGGCGTGTATCCAATCGTCAAGTAATTTTTCTTTCCATCGTCTTCCGCGTATGCTTGCGTAGCGCTGAATGGCTTCAAGTTGATCCCTAGTAATGTCGATTTAGCTCATGTCTAACCCCGTTGTTGGTAGGCAGACAGTAGCCGTACCGGCTAAGCTTTGCAAGAGAAAAAAAACAGTCCTCGCAAGAAAGTTTTGATTGCATTCTCCCTTGCGGCAAAAGCATCCGCCGCGTATAGTGCTGCCCCATGACGCCCCTTGCCGCTTGGCTGAAACGCGAGAATATGAGCGCAATGGCGTTCGGGAAAGCCCTTGGCTGGCCGCACCCGCGCGACGCATACCGCTACGCAAACGGTCGAGTGCCGGATGCGGAACGTATGGTGCAGATTTACGAGTTCACAAAGGGTGAAATCACGCCGGACCACTTTGTGCTTGGCCACGCTGCCTGAAGACCCTTCTGATTATCTTGTGCAGGGCCTGAAAGGCGCGAAGCGGCTTACAGGCATGGCAGCCGATTGCCAGAGGCAGCCGACCGGAGTCAAATCTGCTGCTCTGCGGCACCTTGCTCTGCAAGGTTGATTTGGCGCCGGTAGCGCCTCTGGCCCACTTTGTGGCCGCTTCATACCTGTTTCGCAAGCACCTGATAAGAAGTTTACGGCTCCATTGCACCATAGTGGTTCAAATGAGCAACCAGGATTATTCGTGACTTGGCCCATCTTGTTGATTTTGAATCTCAATGGGTTTGGATCGCGGTTTGCATAAATCTGATTGCCGGATAGTTCCGAGCTGAAAGTGCCAAGCGGGCCAGCCGTTCTCAGTGACGATCTTGGGCTTGGGAGATGTGAAATATCGAAAAACCGTAAACATCGAATACTAGTCACAACGCCTCTGGGCGACGGTGTAGGCGCCCTTGCCTGGAGGCGTTTCTCCTAAGCAGTTTGCGGACGAAGTCGCGGGCTAGACAAGCATTTCTTTGTTCTATGGTGAAGGCTTGACTGCGTACTTTAAATTCTGTTCTATTCTTCTCGAAGCGGCGGCATGGAAAGGTTCTCGCGCTTAGAACCCATGGATCAGCAACGCGCAGGTAAAATCATGGATATGGAACCACAAGCCTGGAAAGATTGTTCGCTCGTGACCATCGACCCCGAGGTCATGCATGGCGAACCTGTCTTCGGCGGAACGAGAGTGCCGGTACAAGATATAGTTGACAGCTACTACGGATATCGGGAAGATGGCTGGTCGGATCAGGCCGCCGTCGAGATTCTCTTGAAGTCCTTCCCGACAATTCCCGGAGCCGATGCTTTGCGCAGTGCCCTGGCTTTCGAAGCCAAACACGAACATCAGTTGCAGCCTTGAAAGTCGCGCTGGACGAAGGCGTTCCCGAGCAAATCGCGCCTTACCTGGTGGGGCACGATGTGCAAAGTGTGAGCCAGTTGGGAATCAAGGGAACGAAAAATGGAAAGCTGCTCGACGCGTTTGAGACGGGCGGGTTCGAGGCTGTCATCAGCAACGACAAAAGGCTGGAATTCGACCAGAACCTCTCTCGGCGTCCGTTTCGGATTCTTCTGCTGTCGACTAATCACCTTCCGACCCTGATGCCTAACGTCGGCAAGATTGCAGCCGCACTCGATACCGCGCAGCCCGGTCGGGTACTTCGCGTGGACTGCGGCCGATTTATGCCGAACCGTTTTCGAAAGCCGGGCGGTCCGGTCTGAGTTTAAGCGGCTAATCGTGTATCGAGGACTACTTCGCTTTCACTCCAAAACAGTCCGCCTGAAGTGCGTCCACAGAAAACAGATATTCTCCTGGCTCTAGTGGCGTGCTCGGTATGATCTCTAGCGAGTCCGCACCAAACTTATTTATAGAAATTTTCACGGACGTGTCTTCGGCGACCTTCGATTTACCGTACCGAAATGGTGTAACACTGGTCGAGACCGCAACGATGACACGCTCCTCTTTCCCGACCTTGAATGGCTTCAGGTGGATCATAGTCTCGGGGTCGATATCGCTGTTGGCGAGACGGACGACGAAATGAGAGTCCGGCGCCACCTGAACACTTGAGGAGCTGCCTGGCGCGATCTGGACTTGATCTTGTGATCCAGAAAAGCCGTGGCTATTCAGTTTCGTCGTTTCTGTCAGTGCAACGTGTTCGAGCGGCTTTAACGTTCCGTTGGTCAGTACGTAATAGCGGTTTCGATACTTCGGCTCGGAGAGTTGCTCAGTAACCTCCGGTGCAGTCGCTCCTGGATCGGCGGCTTGACCATCCACCCCAAAACAGTAAACATCCTGGGTAACGGACGAGAAAACATATTCGCCTGGCGGAAGCGGTGCCTTCGGCGTTACCCTGAACGAACCAGTGCCGTACTTCACGATGTTGTATCGGACCTCGATCTCGTGAAGCTTATTGGGCGTCATATCGACTTCCCGCCGGCCACGTTTCGGAGTTAAGCGAAAGAACTGAATGACGTTCGTAGGATCAAGGTCGGGCGACTGGAAGCGTACGACAAATGCTGGAACATTCGGGTTCGTGAATCTCACGGATGAGCGTTCATTCGGAACATAGGCTAGGCTCGACTTTTTCGTCGATTCTGTCGCGACAACAAAATGTTCAAGCGGTTTGAGCGCGCCCGTTGTAGCGTCAATGAAAAGAAATTGGTTGATGTATTTTGGTTCCTCCGCCGATTTATCCTGGGCAGAGGCTCCGCTCACCACCACGAAAATTGCCAAAAACAATGTTGAAACGGACATTTTCTTTAGTCTGAAATACCAAGCCAGGGTGCTGGTCAAAAGACCTCCGCTCAGCATTCTAGCGCGTTCAAGTAAAAGCTTCGCCCTTTCCGCCTGACATAGGCCCATGCGGCCTACCGTCAGCCCCAGATCACGGGGAAAGGCTTTTGGCCTTCGCGTACTCATTTCCCTTCGTCCTCCGCAAAGGACACACGGCGATCCAGGCCATGCCCGCCGGTGGGATTCTCGGCTCCCACCCGGAATCGCGCGTTAGCTCCGGTGATCAACCGGAAAGGAAGCGCGACCCTGTACATACCGCCCCGCTGTGCGCGTCAGGCTCCCGGATGGAATGGGCTCACCGGAGCCGGGACTTTTAACGGCTTTACGGGAGCCGCTCGAACCGGGGGCAACACATTGCTCTTGAACTGTTCGGTGGATGGCTGTATTAGCTACAGCGGTCCGCCAACATCGGACAAGCAGGGATCGGACTGTGACCGCAGACGATCCCACTGAAGCCCTCGGCCTGACATCCGGGGGTTTCTTAGTTGTAGCAAAGCGTTAGAGAAAAGCAAGGCAACATTCTCTGCACAGAGATTTGATCAGTGTCACTCCTCCAGAGGGAAAATGGCGTTTGACGGCGGCAGGACTTCGCGTGTCCAGGAAACGAACTCACGGAGCGCCTGCTCTGCTCCGTCGATATCGGCGGATAGCTTCTGAAGTTCCTCGACAGTTCTGGTTTCGGTTTTCGCTGTAAATCCCTCTTTTGAGTCCTTGCGATGCCGGGTCAGTTCCGCAGCATCGTATCGTCTGACGTCGTGTTCGAGTTCTGGATGATAAACGAAGTGAGGACTCCAGTAGGAATGCACGCATTTGTTTCTCTCAATGCGCACGTTATCAATTTGGTCGCACACGGCCTGCATCCTACTCAAAATTTCCTGTGAATGAGCGCGCAAGGGCCGCTGGACCATGGTGTAGCGAAAACTGGTCCGCTCAATTAGCAGATTGCGAAAAATCTTCATTACATTCATAAAATTCTGTTCAGCCAACGTGATCACGCCGAGATGGCTATCAATCGGATTGATCAGTTGTGCCGTGTGGTCGATCAGTTTTTTTTCCAGAAGAGAGAAATTTATGCTGATCTCGCCAAATGCTTTGAGCATGTCGTCATTGAGTTCGATCATAGGTCCGCAGGGTATCAGGTTTGCGCTTGACCGGGCATCTCCGATTGGGCATGGTGGTGAAGAGCTAATGAAGAACCTCGAAAACCGCGCCCGCGAATTTGCAACGCTGGCGCACGCCGGCATCGGGCAGAAGCGAAAATACACAGGCGAAGATTACATCCATCATCCCGCCGCTGTGGCTGAACTCGTCCGTTCCGTGCCGCACACGGAGGAAATGCTGGCCGCCGCTTGGCTGCACGAT
>CAXSIG010000150.1:2257-3570 GCA_964237255.1 uncultured Bryobacteraceae bacterium | reverse complement strand
CGTGGTTGAGGACACCCCTGTCACGCTGGATGAAATCCGCGATGCGTTCGGCGATCTCGTGGCCGATCTTGTTGGCGACCTGACCGATGTATCAAAACCTTCAGACGGCAATCGCGCAGCGCGCAAGGCTATCGACCGGCATCATACGGAACTTGCCAGCCCGCAGGCGAAAACCATAAAGCTGGCCGATCTGATCGACAACACGCGGTCCATCGTTCAGTATGATCCGGACTTTGCCAAGGTTTATCTGGTCGAGAAGGCGCTGTTGCTGGAAGTCTTGCGCGAGGGCGATGCTACGCTCTTCGAGATCGCGCAAGGGATCGTTGCGGATTATAGGGAGCGAACCGATGTCGGCATGTCCTCTTGAACGCCGCTTTGAAGACTTCCTGATCGAGAGAGGCATCAAGTTCACACGACCGGAACGCGATACAAGCGATCCCACCAACCTCGATTACTTTCTTCCTGGTTTTCGTACTTATGTCGAGATCAAGCAGTTTCACACCGATCGGATCGCGGAGCAACTCAGCCACGTAAAGAAGCCGAACGGGTGCATCGTTTTGCTGGGCGAAATGGGCCTGAATGCGTTTCTGGAGCTGGCGAAAGGTTCGGGTTGATGCCCCTCGTCCCAAATGACATCCGCATGTTCGTCTTCGCTCGCGATGGCTACCATTGCCACTATTGCGACGTGAAGCTGTGGGCGGATCAATTGACCGTCGACCACAAAGTGCCAGCCTCGCGCGGTGGCTCGAACGAAGCGGAAAATCTAGTGGCATGCTGCAAATGGTGCAATAACGCTAAGGGTGACATGCCGTATGCGCTGTTCATAGCGATCCGAGAAGAAGTAGGATACGGACCGGGAAGCAAGGAAGTGGCAGCGAAGGTCATTGCTCTCTGGCATCAGATGATGCGCGCGTTGGACCGACTGCAGTGGAATGCCGTTCTGTGCGGGGTGGGATAATTGGTCGCGCGCCGATGTCCGATGAGCAGGATGTAGACCACAGTATAGAAGGTACGCTGATTAGCTTGCTGAACGATGATTTTGATTTTGGTGAACGGGATTATGAAAAACTTGTTCAGGCGCTCCGACAGACGCTGAAAGGTGGAGCAACATATATTGAGCGTTCGCCCTTCAATGGCGAAACCAAAATAGTATCGACAGAAAATGCAGCCATAAGTCCTGACGTTGTGGTGC
The DNA here is from genome assembly GCA_964237255.1 of uncultured Bryobacteraceae bacterium. Lineage (GTDB taxonomy): Bacteria > Acidobacteriota > Terriglobia > Bryobacterales > Bryobacteraceae > JALYXI01. The sequence continues at coordinate 2,378 of CAXSIG010000150.1, read as the reverse complement.
AAGGTCAGACATTGTTCGGTGACCTATACAGGAAGGAAATCATAAACAGTGATGAGTTCAAGTGTGCGCTCAAAGAATACTATGTAGAAGGGTCTCTTGAAACGAATTGGGCAGTTTTTAA
>CAXSIG010000150.1:0-2242 GCA_964237255.1 uncultured Bryobacteraceae bacterium | reverse complement strand
GACCCGGTCTTAATGTGCTCAGATAACGAAAAGACTGCGGTAATATTACTGGAGCTTATAGCCTATGTGAAAACTTTGCTGACTCTGATAGACAAGAAAGAGGGCTCATTGGATAGGCTGGATTTGTAACTCTGAACACAAAAGTGGTTCACTCAGCATCAGTCTTGTCGTAGCTCCGATTATGCCCCGTGATCTCACGAAGCATTGCTGAATGGGCCGCGCTGTACGCTAACATATCGACGACTCGCTTAGATTCCTCTTCAGTATCGCCGTAGAAAAGCGCCCCGAACTGCCTGTAGATCGGAAGCTTGAAAACTGCCCACCTTGGCGCGCCGTTCACTGTTCCTTTGAGGATGGTATGAGTGTTTAGGACAGCTTGAAAAGCGGGCGTGCTGGTGATCTCGGGGCCGTTGAGGAAGTCGAGCAAATCCTGGTCGTAAAGCGGTCTGTCCGGGATTGTCATGTCGGAATTATACTGCCGCGTCCTGGGACTCGCGGTTGCGGGAGTTGCGCGCAAGGGAGATCACAGTTGACGCGCTAAGCTGTTCGGATGACGATCCAGCTTGGTCGCGACGGTAACTCCATCATCGCAACGATTGGCCGGAACCTTCAAGAGGGAGTGTCGGGCTGTGGTGACACCGTGCCTGACGCGCTGCGCGATCTGGCCGCTGCGATTGAGCGTGAGAAATGGGAGTTCCCGGAACTGGCAGAGAAGAGTGGGCCAGTAAGAGTTAAGTAGTTGACGGCTTGGGCGAACCGGTGGTATACACTGCGCCCACAGGACCCCGCCCGCTGAACGTGTTCTCACGAATGCGCATAAGCCCCTCGCGATGAACGCGGCGATATGAAGCATCCGCGCGGATAGGCTTCGAGAATGGTGTTTTCCGAGTTAGTAGCCCTGGCAGTCGGGAAAGACCGGCAACGATGATCGGCGGATGAAAAGCCGCCTTTAGTGCAGGATGCTGGTGCGTCGGCTTGCATCGAGAAATGCGGGAGGCTTACCCGTCGCTATCGGACCAGAGCCGGTTGCAAACGGCGCGGCAGGTGAAAGCCCGGCACCATATCGCCTTACTGGTAGGGCGCTGTACTTAGCAGGCCCCTTGGGAACGAGGGGCAAGGTTATCCGTAAGGGTACTTGGCAGCGTTCTTCCCGTGCGGCGATGGCGGAATAGGCATACGCGGCAGACTTAAAATCTGCTTTCTGTAGGTTCGATCCCTACTCGCCGCACCAGTTGATTGGGTTGTAGCTTAACGGTTAGAGCGGGCTGCTTATATCAGTCTGATCGTGGTTCAAGTCCACGCGACCCGACCAGTACAGGCAGATAGCTCAATGGATAGAGCGGCGAACTTCTAATTCGCAAATGGCAGTTCGACTCTGCCTCGGCCTACCAATATGATTCCCGGCTCGAAAACCCGCTTCGTCGCCGGGCCGGGGATCGCCATTTTTCACTGTTGCCAACGATGCAGTGAGTGGATTGTGGGAACAGGAGTACCCGCTCCGCCCATTCTGAATTGACAGGGCCACTGCATTCTCTAGTGGGGACGACATAGGATCGACAGTCGCGGAAGTGGTTGGTTTTCGCTCGGGCATGATACCGCCCGCAACAGGGTCAAAGCAGAAATGCTAACGACAACGGCTTCATCGCCGCTGCACTTGCAGCCTAGAAATAGGTAGACGCGGTTCGAGGGGCACCGGGCAACAGAAGCCCCTCACTTTTTATGCAGGCAGGAGCGTATCGCAAGCAGGTCATCGTACATAGGTAAGATTAGGGCGTTGCGGCTGGTACAGGGTGACTGTTGCTGGATATGCAAAGGTGCGCATCTAGACGACGCCACGCTCGATCATCTCATTCCGCAATCTCTCGGCGGTACGAGCCGTATCCAAAATCTTCGGGCGGCTCATTCTCTTTGCAATTCATCGCGCGGCAATCGCCTGAGGGGAGATGTGTTCCATAAGGAAACCGGCCTCGTGTTTTGGTTCGATGTGAGTGAGGTTAAGGAGCTGCCTGAATGGGCGTTACAAGCAGCACGAACGACTCTGAGGCCGGCTACAGCTAAGCGAGCAAAGGTTATCAAAAAGTCAGAAGCTAAAGTGCCGCGTACTTTTTGGGATCGTTTGCAGGCGAGGCATCCCGGATTTCAGCCGCCAGCCTGAGTATGTAAAGAATCCTTACACACTCACTTCCCCGGGTGCGCGGCTTTCCAATCGGCCAGCGTCTCGCTAACGGCAAGGCGGTGTTCG
>CAXSIG010000149.1:0-9645 GCA_964237255.1 uncultured Bryobacteraceae bacterium | reverse complement strand
ACCGCGCCCCGGACCTCCCCATCGTGGGCGACGTCAAACGCGTCCTAGGCAAGCTGAATCGTCACGTTGCAGAAATGAAGCCTGAAATGGAGCGCTTCACCGCTGCCCCGCGCGCCGCCTGGAACCGCCGGATCGATTCCTGGAAGCAGGAGCATCCCTTTGACCGCACCCGCGTCGAGTCCGAAATCAAGCCCCAGCATCTCATCTCCGAAATCGACCGCCTCAGCGCCGGCGAAGCCATCGTCACCACCGATGTCGGCCAGCACCAGATGTGGACCGCGCAGCTCGTGCGTTTCAACGAACCCCGCCTCTGGATCAACTCCGGCGGCCTCGGCGCGATGGGCTTCGGTCTCCCCGCCGCTATCGGCGCACAGTTCGCCCGTCCCGATAAACTCGTCTTCGCGATCGTCGGCGATGGCGGCTTCCAGATGTCGGTCCCCGAACTCGCCACCATGGTCGCTTATGGTCTTCCCATCAAGATCATCATCATGAACAACGGCCACCTCGGCATGGTGCGCCAATGGCAGGAGCTTTTCTATCACAACCGTCTCAGTCAGGTTCGTCTCGACGCCTTTCCGGATGCCGAAAAGCTGGCCGCCGCCTATGGCTTCAAAGGCTCCACGGTTTCGAAGCCTTCCGAACTCGCAGCCGCGCTCGATGCCGCGGTCAAGGAACCCGGCCCGTATCTCTTGAACGTCATGGTCACGCAGTTTGAAAATGTGTACCCCATGGTTCCAGCAGGCGCCGCGATTAATGAGATGGTGCTGACTCAGGTGGGAGCGGCAAAGTAATGCAGCAAGTCATCTCCATACTTCTCGAAAACCAGCCCGGCTCATTGCTCCGCGTCACCGGTCTGCTCTCCGCGCGCGGCTACAACATTGAATCGCTCACCGTCGCGCGGACGGAAAATCCCGAACTCTCCCGCATGACCATCGTGGTCGATGTCGAACAGCATCTTCACGTTCAGGTCATCAAGCAGATGAACAAACTCGTGAATGTGCTCCAAGCCAGCGAGATGACGACGGATACCGCGGTTACCCGCGAGATGGTGCTGCTCCACATTCGCCCGGAGCATCGCGATCGCGCCGCCGTACTCGCGGAAGCGCAAACCTTCGGCGCGCGCGTAGTCGATTCCTCAGTCGAAGGATTCGCGCTCGAAGTCACTGGCGAAACCGGCACGCTCGAGGAGTTCATCGGAGTCATGAAGACGTACGGCGAAATCGAGGTCACGCGCTCCGGCGCCATCGCCGTATCGATTGAAGCAAGAAAGTTACGCCTCCAACCCCCGGTTCCCACACGTACGCAACGGACCGAAATCCCGGTGGAGGAAATGGACGGAGTCCCCAATGCCTGAAGTAAAGATGCAAGCCAAGCGTTACTACGAACAAGACGGAGACCTCTCCTACCTGAATGGAAAAACCGTAGCCATTATCGGCTACGGCAGCCAGGGCCACGCCCACGCGCTCAACCTGCGCGATTCCGGGATCGATGTCGTTGTCGGTCTCTATGACGGCAGCCCGTCATGGAAGAAGGCGGAAGCCGCCGGTCTCAAAGTAATGACCGTCTCTGACGCTGCGAAGACCGCGGACATGATCATGATCCTCGTCTCGGACCACATTCAAGGCGAGCTCTATGACAAAGACATCGCGCCCCACATGAAGAAAGGCAAGACGCTCATGTTCGCGCATGGCTTCAACATCCACTTCGGCTTCATCAAGCCCCCTGCCGATGTCGATATCTCCATGGTGGCTCCCAAAGCGCCAGGCCATCGCGTCCGCGAACTCTTTAGAATGCCTCAGGCCAAGCGATGGAAAATGCGCTAGCGTATGCAAGAGCGCTAGGCTGTCTCAAAGCCGGTGTAATCGAAACCCACTTCAAAGAAGAGACCGAGTCGGACCTTTTCGGCGAACAAACGGTTCTCTGCGGAGGCGTAAGCGAACTGATTAGGGCCGGATTCGAGACCCTCACCGAAGCCGGATACGCCCCGGAAATTGCCTATTTCGAGTGTCTCCACGAACTCAAACTCATTGTCGACCTCATCTACGAAGGCGGCCTAGGCTACATGCGCTACTCCATTTCGGACACTGCCGAGTATGGCGATTACACAAGAGGCAAGCGCCTGGTGACGGATCAAACCAGAACCGAAATGAAAAAAATCCTGCAAGAGATCCAATCCGGCGAATTTGCCAAGACGTGGATCGCAGAAAACAAAGCAGGCCGCCAGAAATTCCTGGCGATGCGCAAAGAAGCGGCGGACCAGCCCATCGAGGTGGTTGGGGCAGAACTCCGAGCCATGATGCCATTCCTCAAGAAGAAAAAGGAAGCCGGCGTCCCCGTATCAGCGTAAATCAGCGTTCATCAGCGGCTTATGAAGATCTCCACGTTCGACACCACGCTCCGCGACGGCACGCAAGGCGAAGCCGTATCCTTCTCGGTCGATGACAAGATTCTCATCGCGCAAAAGCTGGACGAACTGGGGATTGACTACATAGAAGGCGGATGGCCCGGCTCCAACCCGAAGGACAAAGAGTTCTTCGCCCGGGCCAAATCCATCCGCCTGAATCACGCAAAGCTCACAGCTTTCGGCGCAACCAGATTCGCGAAAAACCGAGTCGAAGACGACCCAAGCATTCAAGCCATCCTGGAAGCCGATACCCCAGTCGTAGCCATCTTTGGCAAAACGTGGGACTTCCACGTAGAAAAAGCGCTAGGCATCACGCTACAAGAAAACCTGACCCTAATCAGCGAAACCGTAGCTTACCTAAAAGCCCACGGCCGCGAAGTGGTCTACGATGCCGAGCACTTCTTCGATGGCTACACAGGCAACGCCGACTACGCCATCCAGACGCTCGAAGCCGCGCAACAAGCCGGTGCCGATGTCCTCTGCCTCTGCGACACCAACGGTGGCACGCTCACTAACCGCCTCACCGAAATCATCACCGAAATTCGCCAGCGCTTTGATGGCACGCTAGGCATCCACGCCCACAACGATTCAGACGTCGCTGTAGCCAACACACTAGCGGCCGTCGATCAAGGCATAACTCACGTACAAGGCTGCCTCAATGGCTACGGAGAACGCTGCGGCAACGTCAACCTAGCCTCGGTTTTAGCCAACCTCGAACTTAAGCAAGGCCACACGACGATCGGCCTCGAAAAGATTCGCAGCCTCACAAGCGTAGCCAGATACATCGCCGAACTGGCCAACCTTCCGCTCCGCCGCGACACGCCATTCGTAGGCGACAGCGCCTTCGCACACAAAGGCGGCGTTCACGTGAGCGCAGTCCTAAAAGACAGCAAGACATACGAGCACATCCACCCAGAAGCCGTAGGCAACCGGCAACGAGTGCTGGTGAGCGATCTCTCAGGCAAAAGCAACGTTCTCTATAAACTCAAAGAGCAAGGCCTGGCAGGACAACTCACCGAATCCGCAAGACGCGATCTCCTGGAACGCATCAAAGACCTGGAATTTCAAGGCTACGAACTGGAAGCCGCCGAAGGCACCTTTGAACTCCTGGTCCGCGAAGCCCTAACGCCCGATCTCGACTTCTTCAAAGTCAATCACTTCGAAGTCACCACAAGAAAAGGCTCCTCCACCGCTACTGTAAGCCTCACCATCAACGGCATCAACCACACAGAAGCCACAGTCAGCCACGGCCCCGTAAACGCGCTAGACCTCTGCCTCCGCAAGTGTCTCTCCCAGCAGTACCCCGAAATCGCCGAAGTCCGCCTCACCGATTATAAAGTCCGCATCTTTGACTCCCGAAGCGGCACAGCAGCTAAAACGCGAGTCCTCATCGAATGGACCGACCACCAGAAAAGCTGGTCCACCGTAGGCGTTTCGGACAACATCATTGAAGCCAGTTGGGACGCCATGATCGCAGCGATCCGCCTCGAACTCATGCGCCTCACCGAGAAACCATCGTTCGCACTGAAGTAAGCTAATCCTCATGCTGAAAACGGCAACCAAACGCTATACGTTAGCGGGGGCCGCCGCTTGTCTCGTTGCACTTGCCCTGTATCGAATCGCGGCGTTCGTCCCACAGCCGCTCGATTCGGCAAACACCCTCCGCCCCGTTCTCAATGCCGCGTTTGTCCATTACCTGAATCTCTTCTCCACACCGCAGTCCGCCTACGGCGTCTGGCGCGCAGTGGGCCTAGTTGCAATGTTCACCGTAGCGGCATTAGGTGTAGCGCGAGTCCGCTCGCAAGCCCTGTTTTTCACCTCCGTTGCGTTCACACTTGTCTGGTGCCGCTACCCAACGCTCCTCACCTATCAGCTCAACCCTGACGAAGGCGAGTTCCTTTCCGCGGCTCACAAGCTGTTTTACAACGGCAATTTCTTTCAAGCCGTGGATTGCGGAACCAGCGGGCCATTCAACATCTATCCGCTAATGCTCCCGGCCGCCGTCGGTATCTCTCCCGACTACGCTTCCAGCCGCCTGCTCTCGGTAGCGATTGCATTTGCCATCATCTGGTTCCTCTACTCCGCCTTTCGAACGCTAACAGATGCGGCGCTAGCCAGACTTGCCACGCTTCCCGCAGTCCTGGTCTTCGCTACCTACGAACATCCAAACCTGACCCACTACAGTTCGGAAGAAGTTCCGATGCTCCTGATCGCGGCGTCTTTATGGTTAGCGTGCCGGGTTCTCCGATCTCCAAAACATTACCCGTTTTTCCTGCTGGGCCTTCTCACCGGGATCGGATTCTTGGCTAAGCTGCAGTGCGTTCCCATCCTCGCCGCCATCGCGTTTTTGGCATGCTTGGCCGTAAGTTTACGTGCCCCGCGAGCAGCTCCTGGCTATGCCGCGCTTTACCTGCTGGGGACATCGGTGTTTCCCGTCGCGAATGCTGCGCTTTGTTGGTCATCTGGAGTGTGGAAAGACTTCTGGATGAGCTATATCGTTTCGAGCATTGGCTACGTACAAGCCGGGGAAGATTCGCTGGCTCACATCGTCCAATTCGCTGGTTTCCTTGTCAGTACCGGCGAGACCCGATTCCTTCTCCTCACCTTTGCCGGTATCTCCTGTTTCCTACTTCTTAGCCGTTTTTCCCAATGGCTTGCGCTTGGAGCGGCTCTTGCAATCGCCGCTGCCGGCATCTTTGCGAAGCTCGACTGGCCTCTAGGAGTTTTGGTCGCAGCCATGCTGATCGTATGTCTCGTAACGCGTTTGACGAAACCGTCGGCATGGCCGGTTGCGCTCTTCGCGGTAGCCTCACTCGTTGCGATTTACTGCGTCTATAAACCTCACCGTTTCTTTCCGCATTACGTGCAACTCTTGATTCCACCCGTTTGCGCCCTGTGCGGGATGCTGTTGATCCATCTGCGCCCTACGCGCTCATTAGCCTGTCTCTTCGCGGTAGTTTGTCTTACAAATCAGGTCTATCTTTGGACGCGGCCTTTCGCTCATTACCAAACGGCGAATTTCGGCAATGTAGTCCCGACCATTCGCCACCCGGATGGTCCGTTGATTCGCGCTCTAACCCGTCCGGACGAACGTATCTTCATGTGGGGCTGGACGGCAGATCCCTACCTCGGTTCCGGCCGCATCTCCGCCACACGCGATCTCAATCTTTTCTATCAGGTCGGCGCCACGCCCGATACCCGAACTTATTACCGTGACAAGTTCGCTTATGACCTGCGCCGAAACCCTCCGGCGCTCTTCATTGACGCCGTCACGCGCGAATCCTGGATCGCACAAAACCCGAACGAATTCGGGTTCGACCATTCTCCCGAAGTGGATTGGTTCGTGAAAACCAATTACATCGCCCTGCCCCCCACAGCCGCATACCGATACTTCCTTCGACGTGACCTGGCGGCACGCGCCGCCGGGTTTGCACCGAAGCACTGTGGAGAAAAGGCCCTTCGGTGCCTCGAAGAACCCGACCGCTACTACTCTTTCGAGGCCGCTCTGCTCGATGGCGTCGCGACCTTGCCTCCCCTTGCGCTTACGCAGCCGCTCCGTTTCCGTTTGGACTTCACTCCAATGCCCGTCCAATCGCCTAACTCGACAGTGTTTGCAAGCAGCACATCATTTCGCGGAATCCGATTTACCCGATTCGACAAGCACCGTTACAAGCTGTACCTCGGCTTAGGCAAGACATGGGCTAGTTCAAACCCGATTTTCCTAAAAGACAGTGAACCGGCCTCCCTAGAAATCGAGATCGCTCACGGCAATGTAACGGTCCGGAACCAAGGGAAGGAGTGCGATCGCTTCGTGCTGCCCTCTGCCATCGCCGACTCCAACCTCCCCATTACCGTCGGTTCCGGCTCCCGTCCAGACTCCCGCTTCACCGGAGTCGTCTCGTTCTTCGAGGTTTCTAAAATGTAGCCCGCAACGCCGCCTGCAGTACGCGGCTATCGTTCACTGCGGTCACCTGCCCTAAACTGGGACCGAAAGTTCCATTTTTCGTCAAGTTGTTTCGATGATTCAGGACGTTGAATCCCTCCACCAGCGCCTGTAGCTTCCAGCGCTCGGTTACATGGAACGTCCGGCTAGCCCGAAGGTTCATCGTGAACAGGTCGTTTCCAACTCCCGTATTGCGTCCGAACGGCCGGCCGGCAGTGCCTTGGATTGTTGTAACGCCTGACGTGACGTTCAGCGGTAACGAAGAGTAATACTGCAACGTGCCGCTAAGCTCGAAGCCGCGCGCATGAGCGTTGCCGTCGAGTACGAATCTGTGCCGCTGGTCGTCATCGGAGCGTCCGTAGTCGCGCCAGATATTGAAGTTGTCCATCGGCGCGCTGAAGAAGAATTCACCGACATCGTCCAGCGCTTTGGAGAAGGTGTACGAAATCCGATAGCTCCCCCATTTCACAGGACGTTGCACGAACGTGACGTGCAGTCCGTCGTAGCGGGAGTCAGCAGCGGGCGAGTACTCGCTGTCATTCCCAAACGCCGGATTCGGGCGGCATCCATTGTTCGTCCCCGCTGCCACGCAGGATGGAACATTCTGATTGACGGACGCAATCAGATGGATTCCGCGCAGATGCTCATACGCAACGCTGAACGTAGCGCTCGAACCGATCTGCTGTTCAATCTCGAAGTTCCCCTGCACTGAGTATGCGTTTTGCATATTCCGGTTCATGGTCGTGTAGTTCACCAGCACGCCGGCGGGCAAGCCGGTGGAGGGAAGAATGTTCGGAAACAGCGGTGCTCCCGCTTGTCCCGGCGAGAGGCTCACGCTCAACTGACTCGCCGAAGTGGCAGCCGTCGTGTTGCCGCTTGAGAGCAGCGCGTTCGCAAGAGCGCGAAGCGGAATGCGGTCATAGTAGAGTCCATATCCTCCGCGAACCACGGTTCTACGCGATGCAAAAGGAGTCCACGCGAATCCGGCTCGCGGTGAGATGTTGTTCGTGTCGGTCGAGATTGTCTTGAGGAACTGCAAGTCATACCGCAGCCCCAAGTTCACGGTTAACGATGGATTCACCTTCCATTCATCCTGTGCGAAGAAGCCGACATTCGGATTTGTCTGCGGGACTACTGTGTTCCCGAACGTCTGCGTATAGCCAGAGTTGTTGTAGGTGCCAGCCAGGAAGTTGTTGAGGGAGGAAAACGTGTAAGCCCCGCGAATGGAGCGCGGAAACGTTATGGTCAGATCGTTATACAGAAAGTCGACGCCTGCCCGCAACGCATGCGCGCCTGCTTGGTGGGAGATGCTATCCACCGCCTCATACAAGTTATTCACGCGTCCGGTTGGCGACCCGGACAACGTCCCGAAAGAAGCAACGCCCGAGATCGAAACCGCCGGTCCGATCGGATCCGTTGGCAGAGCGGTCAAGTTGCTGCGCGTATACTGCGCGCGAGTCTCGTTCACCGTGCGTGACGAGACCATTAGGACATTCGACACCGCCACTGTCTGGTCCGTGTTGTCCAAGCCGGCCGACGCGCTCACCGCGCTTAAGGCGCCGGCGCCGCGCGATGCCTTACTGCCGACGTCATACAGGCTGTACCGTGCTGTAAACCGGTCCTTGTCGCTGAATTTATGATCCAGCTTGGCCAGGAAATTCGTACTATGCACAGGATTCGGATACAAACCAGTCGAGATCGGAGAGCCCGGATATCCCACCGCCATCAATCGCGCATTGATCGCCGCGACGTTCGCGGGAGCGATTGTGATCAGGCCGCTCTGGTTCAGTTCACGCCGTTCAAAGTTTCCAAAATAAAACGTCCTGTCCTGCTTGATTGGCCCGCCGACGCTCGCGCCATACTGCGCCTGCGTAGAGGGAAGCTTGGTATTCGACAACGGATTCGCCGCATTGAATCGCTGATTGCGCCCAAAGCCGTAAAGCGTGCCGTGCATGGTGTTCGTGCCGCCTCGGATGGCCGCGCTGATATAACCACCGAGCGCCCGCCCGAACTCCGCCTGACCACCGGAGGTCACCACCTGAAACTCGTGGATCGTATCAAGCCCATAGAAGATGCCGCTCAATCCCGCGGCATCGTCATTCGCCGAAAGGCCATCGACGATGAAGTTGTTCGAGAAGTTCCGCTGGCTTCCCACTGAGATCCCTTGGCCAGGAACAGCGGAAGTCTCCGCGAACAGTTGATTACTCGCGGTATTCGTCGGCGACACTCCGGGCACCAAGAGCGCGAGATCGAGAAAGTTTCGCCCGTTCAACGGAAGGCTGTCCACTTCCGCCTGCGTTACTGTTCCGGCTATTTCGCTCCGGCTGGCTTCAATCACCGTAGTCGCCTCGCTCACTTGAACCGTTTGTCCAACGACGCCGATCGCAAGCGAAATGGGAAGATCGAACGCTCCCCCAACGCTGAGCCTCAGTCTTTGACTCACCTCCGCAAATCCGTCCTTGCGAACCGAGACTTCGTATGGTCCGATTGGCAGGAACGCAAAGCGGAACCTTCCGTCCCGATCGGTATGGGTGCTTGCGGAAAAGTTCGTTTCCGTCTGTTTCGCCGTGATTGCGGCGTCCATGATCGCGGTTCGCGATGGGTCTAAAACACGCCCGCTAACGCTAGCGGAATTGATCGATTCTTGAGCTTGTAGAGCAATAACGTTGAATAACAAAAACGGCAAAGCGAACCGCATGACACTCCTCGTACTGGTTGCGATGGACGGAAATTAGCCGAGAGGAGTGAAGGAAGGAGGACCGCGCTTCTGCCATCCGCGCGATTCCGATACGCGGTAACGCACTTCGGTCTGCGCAACACCCGCGGGATGCGAGTAAACCTGCGCTACCGAAGAAGCTATGCCCACCCCGATCGACCAGGAGTCATGGGCAACCGGTGCGGCAACGGGAAAGGAGGAACAGCAGCTTGACGCAACCAACGATGGACCGCTACGGTCCGGCTGCGTGCAGTGATGTTTACCATCCTTGCGGCAACATGCGGGAAGCGAAGAGGCATTCGCAGCCAACGCCGGGCCGACCAGCGGGATGCCGGTCAGTGCCAACAGCAGAATGGCGAGGATGCGCTGCAATGCCATATGGTACAGCAGAATTACGCGTCGCCGAGCAAATTTTCTTTCATGCCACGGTAATCCGGGCGGATCTGGTACCGACCGTAACACAGAAGGCGAAGCACTCCAGATGGCCGGGCGTACCAACTTCCCCAACTCAAAGGTGTGTCGCCGTTAACGTCTTTCGTCTGAACATTCGCTCCTGCGTCAAGCAACATCTGGATGGTACCG
>CAXSIG010000148.1:4438-9654 GCA_964237255.1 uncultured Bryobacteraceae bacterium | reverse complement strand
CGATACGAAACTACCCCTGGCAGATGCTGGGCCCGTTTTGCGGCGATACCCGCGAAATAGAAAAAGTAGCGGAACGTGTTGGCGCCGGAGAAGAGCACCACTTCGAATTGCCTGTCCAGCAACTTCACATCGCGAGCGATCTCAAAATCGCCGCCGTAATTGCGGACCTTCGTGATGAGGGCGAACGAACAGATGTGCGTTGCGCCATTCGCTTCCACTTCGAACTCCTGGAGCGGTTTCCAGAATAACGGAACGCTGCCGAACCAGTAAGCAGCTTTACCGAGCCGCGTCTTCCATTTGGCGCTCAGCCGATGAACGATATCGGCATCCAGACCCGCGCCAGTCATCAGAAGAAAGTTTTGTGAGTCACCGTTCCGCAGTTGGAGCGACCCCATCGCTACCTGACGCGGAACACAATCGGCCAGTTGAAGCGCGGCCCGTTCCAAGTTACGTCCCATTCCAATCTCATTCGCTAAGACGTTCGCCGTGCCCGCAGGTAACACCGCTAAAGGAACTTCCGAACCGATCAATCCATCCGCCGCCTCATTGACGGTGCCATCCCCACCCGCAGCGACGATCAAATCCGCGCCTTCACGAAGACAGGCGCGAACCACATCGCCCGCCATGCGCGGTCCAGGGGTTGCGTGGACGGCAACACGCGCCGCTTGTTTGTTCAAGGCTCGCTCGACCGAGTGAAGCCGCTTCAAACGGTGTCCACGGAGTCCGCCGGCGTACGGGTTATAGATGAGTGCGATATGCCTGTACACGCTTGCCCGCGACAAAATTATGATCCCATGGTGGAGTAGATATTGCCCTGAATGTCAGATTCCCATCAAGCCGTCGCCCTTCGGATGAGAGAACTGGAGCGCGAGCTTCGTCACCACGAACATCAGTATTACGTTCTCGATCAGCCTGAGGTCAGCGATTCCGAATACGACCGTTTGATACGAGAACTGCAGGCTTTAGAGCGCGACCATCCGGCACTGGCCGATGCCGCGTCGCCAACGGTGCGAGTGGGGGGCCAGCCGCGCGAGGGGTTCCATAAAGCGGAACATTCGCGACAGATGTTGAGCCTGGATAATGCACTGGATCTAGAGGAACTTCGCGCATTCGATTCTCGTGTGCGGGAAGCGTTGGGCGTAGACGCCGTAGAGTATGCGGCGGAACTGAAAATGGACGGACTATCGCTGGCCACGCGTTACGTACAGGGTCGCTTTCAGCAGGCGCTGACGCGAGGCAATGGGTTGGTGGGGGAAGACGTTACGGAAAACGCGCGCACTATTCGGTCTATGCCGCTATCCGTGGATACCACCATTCCCGCGTTTGAGGTTCGCGGCGAAACGGTGATGAACCGCGCCGCATTTCAGCACTTGAATGCAGCACGCGATGCGGACGGTCTGAGCCGTTTCGCCAATCCCCGGAATGCGGCGGCCGGATCATTACGCGTTCTGGAGCCCGCCGTTACCGCGTCACGCCGGTTGGATTTTTACTCCTACTTGCTGCTGCGAGAAGGAGAGCCGCCCTTCGCAACGCACTGGGAATCTCTCGACTGGTTAGAGACTCATGGGTTTAAGGTCAACCCGAAGCGGACGCTATGCGCTTCCGTCGAGGAAGTAATCGCGTTTTGTAATGAGTGGGAACGGCATCGGGATTCCCTGCCCTATGAAATCGATGGCGTTGTAGTCAAGGTGAACTCGATCGCCTCACAAGCGGCGCTGGGGCAGACGTCAAAAGCGCCGCGATGGGCCATTGCGTTCAAGTATGCGGCTCGGCAGGCTGAGACGGTGGTGGAGAACATCGGCGTGCAGGTGGGACGCACGGGAGCGTTGACGCCGGTCGCCCATCTTCATCCCGTCTCGATCAGCGGTGTCACAGTGACGCGCGCCACGTTGCATAACGAAGACGAGATCGAACGGCTGGGACTGAAGATCGGCGACACGGTGGTTTTGGAACGTTCGGGCGACGTGATCCCGAAGATCGTTCGCGTTCATGAACAAGGGTCGGACCGCAGATCATTCGAGATGCCGCGGTGGTGTCCCGTGTGCGGTGGAGGCATTGTTCGTGAAGAGGGCGAGGCGGCCAGCCGTTGCGTAAATTCGGACTGCCCTGCGCGCTTGAAGGAAACGCTGCAGCATTTCGCGTCGCGCGGGGTGATGAATATCGACGGCATGGGCGAAGCGATTGTCGATCAATTAGTAGAGCAGAAGCTGGTTCATGGAGTAGCTGATATCTACAACCTCACCGAAGAAGCTCTTCTGAAGCTGGAGCGGCTGGGTCCGAAATCGGTGGCGAACCTGAAGAGGAATATCGATGCAAGCCGAAGTCTTCCGATGCCTCGCGTACTGCAGGGTTTGGGAATGCGCTTCGTAGGCGAACGAACATCCGTGCTCCTGGCCGAACAGTTCGGCAGCATGGATAAGATCGCAGCCGCCAGTGAGGAGGAGTTGCAAGCGGCGGGCGAGGTGGGCCCCCGAATCGCGGAGAGCATCGTGCAATTCTTTCGGGAGCCGCACAATCGCGAGTTAGTGGAGAAACTGCGCCAGGCGGGCCTGCAGTTCGAGTATGCGCATACGCGGCAACCGGGTAAGTTGGAAGGCAAGACGTTCGTCCTCACGGGAACGCTTCCTACTTTGAGCCGCGAGGAAGCGAAGAAGTTGATTGAAGATGCGGGTGGAAAAGTGACCGGCGCGGTGAGTAAGTCGACGGGGTATCTGGTGGCGGGAGAGGACGCCGGATCAAAGTTAATCAAGGCGCAACAGTTGGGGCTTGCGATTTTGGACGAATCGCAATTGTTGTCGCTTCTTCAATAATGGTGTGTATATGATGTGTCGCCGGTATATCGTTCGCGGGTCCGTACAAGGTGTCGGCTATCGGTATTTCGCCCAGCGCACGGCAGCGGACTTGAACATAACGGGCACGGTGCGCAATCTGGACGATGGGTCGGTTGAGGTAATTGCGGCCGGCACGGAGGATCAGTTGTCGCAGCTGTCGGGGCGTTTGCGCATGGGACCATCCTCGGCGAGCGTGCGCGGGGTGGACGAACAGGAAGCTCCGCTCCAGCGATTCACAGCATTCCATATTAAACATTGAAGAAATAAGCATTGAACAGATCAGCATTGAACAGATCAGGCAAAATCGTGGACGTTAATCTATAAGAGCCGATGGACGAATTGAAGAAACTAATCCGCGAAGTTCCCGACTTTCCCAAGCCGGGGATTCTGTTCTATGACATTACGACCCTGCTGAAGAATGCCAAAGGTTTACGCGCGGTGATCGATCAACTTACCGCACAATACAAAGGCCAGCCGATCGATACGGTGATCGGTATCGAAGCGCGCGGATTTATATTCGCTCCCGCTGTGGCATATGCATTAGGCGCGGGCTTCGTGCCGGTCCGCAAGCCGAAGAAGCTACCCGCGGAGTGCGTGACCGCTACCTACGAGTTGGAGTACGGCACGGATTCGCTGCAGATGCATCGCGACGCTGTCGGCGCAGGCGATCGCGTTTTGATTATCGACGATCTGCTGGCCACAGGCGGAACCGCCGCGGCAGTCGCTGGACTGGTGGAACAAATGGAGGGGACCGTTGTGGGGCTTGCTTTCGTGGTTGAGCTCGACTTTCTGAACGGACGCAAGAAACTGGAGGGGCGGGATATCTTCTCGCTCCTGCACTACGACGCGTAATCGTTTCAGATGGGGCGCGACATCTCTTTAAAGATCGAGATCGTGAAGCAACCCGATGGCGGCGGCGTCCTTCGATGTACGCGCGAGGACGGATCAATTACCTGGCAGACGCAGGCGAAACACGCACAGCATTTCGCGTTACATGATCTCACTCATTACTCTGTGGAAACGGCTCTGGCTTCGAAGTCCGGATTCTTCGGCTTAATTGCACAAGGCTGGAATATCGAAGATACAACCGGCAAGGGATCTCGCGGTCCACTCCCCGAGGAAGCTGTCGCAATCGAAAAAGTGGTTGGGATCTTCGATACAGAAAGGGCATCCGGCGCTCGTTGGACTTTGGATCAGTTTCAAGAATACTCCCCGCGGGCTCTGACTCGGGACCAGGTAGACCAGATCCGAAAGCTTCGGGGAGAAGTGTTCGCCCGGTGGTCGGGCACTGATCCGGGTCAATCCTTGGAGCTTACGTTTGGCGATTAAACCGGCCGAATCCGCCGAGGTTTTGGCGTTCGCGAAAGTGAATCTTGGTTTGCGGGTCCTCCATAAACGGCCCGATGGCTTTCACGAACTGCGGACCGTTTTCCACACGATATCGCTGGCGGATCGCATTTCCGTCTCGTTTGCGTCGCTGCGGCAAACCGAGATTGCAGTGGAAGGGATGCCCGATGTGCCTGACAATCTTGCGACACGCGCGGCACGCGCAGTTCTCGATGAACTTCATATGACGGGCGCGGTTCGCATTGCGATCGAGAAGCGGATTCCGATGGGAGCGGGTCTGGGTGGAGGATCGTCCGATGCGGCGGCGATTCTGCTTGCACTTCCTGCTTTGGCTGGGGACGCAATCCCGATGTCTCGTCTTATGGAGCTAGCGGCTGCGATCGGAAGCGACGTGCCATTCTTTCTCATCGGCGGCGCGGCGCTCGGCTTGGGGCGCGGCGAGGAGCTTTACCCTCTTCCCGATTACCCGTCGCTGCCCGGTCTCTTACTGGAACCTGGGATCCACGTTTCTACGCCGGATGCGTATCGGGCTCTCAGTCTTACGCTGATGGACCCCGAACCAAAGGCGATGAGCTTTCAGGAGAGCGTGCGCGAGCCATTCGCAAAGCCTTTGGTCAACGATTTCGAGCCGGTCGTGTTTGCACAATATCCCAAGCTGGCGGCGCTGAAACAGCAACTTCTAGACGCGGGCGCGGTACAAGCGTTGATGTCCGGCAGCGGCTCATCCATCTTCGGTTTATTCGCGGATGAAGACGCGCGGTTCGCAGCGGAACGGTTACTAACGGGAGTGCGATTTCACCGTATCGATCTGGTTAGCCGGAGCGCCTACCGGTTTTAAATTACACCTTTGGTGGTAGCGCACGGACCGTATGTACGGCTTACAACCTTCGTGCCAAAGTACATTCATTAAGCGGCTTCTAGAGCCGCGACTCCGAGCTTGCCGAACCTTCCGGGGGAGGACCCGGATTCTGTCGGCCGGCGGCCGGAGCTACGTCGCATGCGAGTAATTGCAACAGTGCTCCGGCGGCCTCTTTTCCT
>CAXSIG010000148.1:3364-4428 GCA_964237255.1 uncultured Bryobacteraceae bacterium | reverse complement strand
GATGGGACCGACGCAGGCCGGGCAACCGTGCCGGCAGCTGCATTGCGCAATCAGTTCGGTAGCCCTTCGCAACAGGTCGGGATGCATGCGATATAGCGGAGCGCTTTGTCCGATGCCGCCCGGGTAAGCATCGTAAAGATAGATGGTTGTCGCGGTCGCGGAGAGCCCGAGATCGCGGGGGTCACACATCAGTAAAAGCGAAGCGACGGTGCGAAGCGCATTCGCCAAACCGGTGATTCCGTTCTGGCGTTCTACCGGCGTGTAAGGCAAGCGCGTCAGTGCTTCGGTAGGAAACTCCAGCCAATATGCAGTGGTATGCATCTCCTGCTCCGGCATGGAGAGCCTGCCCGCGCCTACATTCTCCAGCGTATAGAACTTGATCTTTTTGAAGCCGACGATCTGCGTATTCACGCGAACATCGCCGTGGACGCGCGTACCTTCACCGGCCTGTTCCGTTTCAAATGTTCGGAGCGGTTCCACTTGTGTGTAGTCGATTGCGTCCGTGTAGTAATCGCAGTCCACGCGCTTTACGTAGGCTTTGCGCTCTTTGTAGTCGAAGTGCTCCACATGAAACTGCTTCGCTTCGTGAAGATAAATCGCTTTCTCATGCAGCGTGGTAAGCGCGGTGGTGAAAGAGACGTCGGCGATTACCTTCGCTTCGCCTGTAATATCGATGACTACGAAGTTGTCGCTCGAAACCGCGCGGAGGGAAACGACATCGGCTGGATATGTTTGAGAGGTCCAGTGCCAGGCACCGCCCGAATTGTGGAGGAAACCGGACTCGCCCAGGAACCGGCAGAGATCCGTGGAATCGTGATCGCCGAAACGCTCGCCCGCTTGTAGCGGAAGCTCAAACGCGGCGCACTTCAAATGGCTGAGCAAAATTTCCAGATTGTCCGCGTTCACATGGGCGTGTTCGGGTGAACTTGCAAAGAAGTATTCGGGATGCTCCACAATGTACTGATCGAGCGGCGCACTGGACGCCACCAGCACCGCGGCCGAAGGCGTTTGGCGACGACCCGCCCGGCCTGTATAGGCTGGGCGATCAGATGGACGTCATCCCC
>CAXSIG010000148.1:1358-3354 GCA_964237255.1 uncultured Bryobacteraceae bacterium | reverse complement strand
GGTACTTGCAACGGTTCCCGGATAGCCGGCCATGACAACGGCATCGAGCGAACCGATATCAATTCCGAGCTCCAGCGCATTGGTCGCAACCACCGCTCGAATAGCGCCGGAGCGCAAGCTTCGTTCGATCTCGCGACGCTCACGAGGCAGATAACCGCCGCGATACCCGCGCACGCTATCGGTGGGGATGTTGCCGTTGTCGCAAGCGTCTTTGAGATACGTCACGAGCACCTCTGTGGCGAGCCGGTTGTTCGCAAACACGAGCGTTTGCTGATGACGTGCGATGAATTCTAAAGCGATGCGTCGCGTCTCATTGATATAGCTACGGCGAATGCCAAGCTGCCGGTTCACCACCGGTGGATTATAAAAGATGAAGTACTTTTCGCCGGACGGCGCGCCGCTTTTATCGATGATCTTGCAATCGCGCGAGGTGAGAGATTTTGCCAAGGGGCCGGGATTGGCGATGGTCGCGGAGCAGCAGATGAATGCCGGCTTCGCGCCGTAAAAATCGCAAATTCGTCGAAGCCGGCGTAACACGTTCGCCATGTGGCTTCCATACACGCCGCGATAGTAATGCAGTTCATCGATCACGATGAAACGCAAGTTTTCGAAAAGCTTCGCCCACTTGGTGTGGTGCGGCAGTATCCCGCTGTGAAGCATGTCAGGATTCGTGAAGATTACATTTGCGCGCTGGCGGATGGCTCGCCGGGCATCTTGCGGCGTATCTCCGTCGTAAGTGAAAGCGCGCAGGTCAGAACCGGTGGCGTCGACGAACTCCTGGAACTCATGCAACTGATCTTCGGCAAGCGCTTTGGTGGGAAACATGTATAAAGCACGAGCACCGGGGTCGGCCAGGAGCACATTTAAAACGGGAAGGTTGTAGCAGAGAGTCTTGCCGCTCGCGGTCGGCGTGACCATCACGACATCCTGCGATTGTGAGACAGCATCAAACGCCTCGGCCTGGTGGCTATAGAGTTCCGTGATGTTGCGTGCAGCAAGTACGGTTCGCAGCGCGGGCGCGAGAGTCTGCGGCATGGGAGCGAAGACGCCGTCTGTAGCGGGGCTGTGGTGAATCGAGCGAACTGGAGAATCCGCACGCTTTTCGAGCACTTCGAACCGTTCGATGACAGTCTTTAAATGTGGACTGATGGCACGGTCGAGCCGCGATGTCATGTCCGGCGTGAAGTCCGGTTCCGGAAATAAAGACGACTGCGCGGTTGCGGGAGTCAGGGACATTATTCGCCTTTTCTTTGCCTAGTGTACGGCAAAGGGCGGGGGATTTCAGAGATGCGCGTAAAGATTTACTATCCGGCCATCCGGGTCCGTAACGCGAGCAAAACGTTGACCCCAAAACGCATCCCACGGTTGGGCATAGCTCTGGTATCCAGCGCTAGTAAGTCTGTTGTGAACGGCATCCACTTCATGGGGCGCGTCACATTGAAACTGTAGATTGATGCTGGATCCGGTAGGATGCTGATAACCAGGGTCGGACTGCTCCGCGAGCGATTGTGTGAGGAATCCCAGCACAACGCCTTGGGAAGTTTCGTAATCGAGGTTATTCTCGTCGTCGGCAGCAGCTGGAATCTCAAGCCCCAGCGCACGATAGAAGGCCAACGACTTGCCCATGTCCTTCACGACCACGCCTACTGTTTTCAGTTCTATACTCATTCGTTTTGTTCCCCTTTGATTCGATACGGTAGCGTATCGTAAGATGCGGGGCTTTTACAATTGGGTTGACGAAATTGCCAAAAATTCCAAAGCCCGGGCGGCCACGCGACGAAGAGACACGGCTAGCGATCCTGCAAGCCGCAGCTGCCGTACTAAGAGACCGAGGATTTGCCGGCTTTGCTTTGGAGTCAGTAGCAAAGCGTGCCGGCGCGGGGAAAACAACGATTTACCGGTGGTGGCCGAATCGTGCCGCTTTAGCGGTGGAATGCTTCTTTCACGAGACGATGGCCGACCTGGCATTTCCCAATACAGGATCTGCCGCAAAGGA
>CAXSIG010000148.1:0-1322 GCA_964237255.1 uncultured Bryobacteraceae bacterium | reverse complement strand
CTGACGGCTTTAATCGTCGGCTCGCATGCCGACGCGGAACTTAGAGCGGCGCTCCAGGAGCGCTGGGTCATCCCACGAAAGCAGTGGGGAATCGCTCGCCTCAACCGCGCAATCGCCGAGGGAGAATGCATGGACAATCTCTCTATCTTTTACGCGCTTGATGCTTTATATAGTCCGCTATACGCTCATCTCTTCCTGGGCATGAACGTTCACTCCGACGAAGACATCGATCGACATTGCGATCTGGTGTTTCCGTCGATTTTCAAAACTCCGCCGGGATGAACGATCAATTCAGAAGCTTGTTATTGTTCCGCAAATAAGCGGGTACATCGAGATCGTCCGGATCGAGAAACACGGGCATGGCATCCTCTTCGGGCGTTTCCGCCGAGGCGGCAACAGGCAATTCGACGGGAGGAGCTGAGGCCGGCTCGGGCTTGGTTTCCAAGGGCAGGAAGAACGGTTCCTCCTTCACCAACTCCGGCGTGTAGAATCCAGTCGCGATAACCGTGACCTTGACCGCATCGCCCATGCCGTCATTCGTCGTCAGCCCGAAGCTGATTTGGGCATCGTCGCAATTGGCGGCATCGCGAACGATGTTGCAAGCCTCGGTCATCTCATGCAGACCGATGGAGCTGGAGCCTGTCACATTGATCAAAATACGACGTGATCCCGCGATCTTGGTGTCTTCCAGCAGCGGACACGCAATAGCTTGTTTCGCGGCTTCGGTTACGGCGTGCTCGCCCGTTGCAGTTGCGGTGCCCATCATGGCGTGGCCCATGCCGAGCATGGTGGCGCGGATGTCCGAAAAATCGAGGTTGATAATGCCGGGCGTCGAGATGATGTCGCTGATCCCCTGTACCGCTTGCCGCAAAATGTCGTCGGCCAGTTTGAATGCGGCCGTCATGCTGGTCCCGCGCGGCAGCACACTAAGCAAGCGGTCGTTCGGAATGGTGATGACGGTATCGCAGCTGGACGCTAAATCCACCAGGCTCCGGTCTGCCGCTTTCATCCGCTTCGGTCCTTCGAACGCGAACGGCTTGGTCACTACCGCGACAGTCAGAGCGTCGAGTTCTTTAGCGAGCGACGCAACAACCGGGGCCGCCCCCGCCCCCGTGCCGCCGCCAAGTCCGGCTGTTACGAACACCATGTCCGCACCCTCCAGCAACTCTAGAATGCGCTCGGTATCCTCCAGCGCGGCTTGACGTCCAATCGCCGGATCTGAGCCTACGCCGAGCCCTTTCGTGATCTTTTCGCCAATCTGGATTTTGCTGGGAACCTTTGAATGCGCGAGCGACTGAACATCCGTATTCAGGACGTGAAAC
>CAXSIG010000147.1:0-9668 GCA_964237255.1 uncultured Bryobacteraceae bacterium | reverse complement strand
AGCCGAATTTGGCTTCGTTTCGCAACCCGCTTTCGTCGAAACCTACTTCCGCCGCAAAGATGCCCTCCAAACCGGCCGTCTTCCCGAAATCACCGCTCAGGAGTGATTCCGGGGTGGCAGTTACTCGCCGAATTCCCCCAAACCGCCTCAAACCATTACCGTTCGCTTGGTCTTGAATTGAGGGTGTATCCGGCACCGCCGCGTTTGGTAGATGGGCCGACAAGGCCCTTGTAAACTAAAACTGGTCTCCACGTTTTGGGGACGGGAGCGTCAAGCTTGTTTAAGGGACAAAAAGTGGAAGTCGCCCTCGAAACCGCTCTTACTACGCAGGAACAACGGGCGCGGTTCGTAGAAGATAACCTTCGCCGTATCTTTCGCCAGATTTACCGCATGGTAGGCAACGTCGCCGATGCCCAGGATCTGGCGCAAGAAGTGTTCATCAAGGTGCTGCAGCGGCAGGATCAGTTGCAGGACCAGCAGAAAGCCACGCATTGGCTGTCGCGGATTGCAACCAACACGGCGCTCGATTTTCTTCGTCGACATGGGCGCGTTTCCTTTTGCGAAATTGAGTTCGCTCCGGAAGCGCATGACGACAGTCCCGAAAAGCTATTGTTACGGACCGAGCACCAGGATTACCTGCAGGACGCTCTGGGTACCCTGACTCCGCGTGAGCGCGCCGCGTTTGTCCTTCGCGATATGGAGGATGTTCCGGCCGACGAGGTGGCTCGGCAGTTGGGCTGCTCCCAAGCGACTATCCGGTCCCACATCGCGAACGCGCGAATCAAGTTGAAGAAGTATATGGCGAGGCGAAAACGATGATGTATACCAGGGAGCACCTTCTGGAATCCGATCTGGCGCTGTACGCCGGGGGCGACCTGCCGTGGTGGAAACGGAGGCGGGCCGAACGGCATGTCCGGCAATGCAGCGTTTGCCAGGAAGCTGCGGCGGAATACTCCGAGCTCCGTGCGTTGGATTGCCCGGTGCCCCAATTGAATTGGGCGCAGTTGGAGTCGGAAATGAAAGCAAATATTCGCCTGGGCCTTGCCGCGGGCGAATGTGTCAGTCTGCCCGCTACAACGCGTTCCATGGTTTCCGGTACGCGGTTGGCTGTAGCTGGCGCCTTACTTACAGTGTTGGTGGCGGTGGGCGCTTGGGTGAATCGTCCTGGTGTCCTGAGGGGGGTAGCGCGGCATGCGGTTAGTGGGACATTGCTCGAAGCATCCGGGGGTGGAATTGAGGTGAGTGGCACACAACAGACTCTTCGTATTCTGAACCCGGCAACTCGAAATGTGACGTATACGGTGGGAGCACAAGGCGAACTCGGCGCTCGGTCGCTCGATCCCACGACAGGAAATGTGGCAATCACTCATGTTTACGGTGAATAAATCAGCAGCAGTAGTGGGACTTGTATGCGTAGCGGCGTTGCGCGCTCAAGAGACTACGCTTGACCCCGGCAGTTCCATCAAATTCAATCTGCCCCCCAACTCGCCGGTGTCCATGATGTCCGCCACCTATGGCGATTCGCGAGCTACGGCGCGCGGCGGCGCTCTGGTGTTGGACCTTCACATCTCGCTTTCGCTTCGCAACCAGGATGCGAAGCGCATTCACGCAATCACCATGTTGGTTTCCGCGCAGGAATCCGCTCCCGGCGGTCGAGCTTCCTACTCGATTCCGACGCTCGACGTGAAACCCGGCGAGACGTTCCCCTTGAAGATCGATGTCCAATTAATTCGCCCCATTCAAGTAGGCTCGGGCCCTCTTGTGGAAGTATCGCTCGATGGCATCCTGTTTGAAGGTGCGGCGTTTTTCGGACCGAACCGGCTTAACTCGCGGCGGACCATGACTTTTTGGGAGATGCAGAACCAGCGAGATCGCAATTACCTGAAGCAGGTGCTGGCAACGCGTGGCGTACAGGCACTACAGGACGAAGTGGTGGCAAGCCTGAAAAGCCAGTCGGAGCGGCCCGGACTGGATGTGCAGGTGCGGCGGGGCGGCAGAGTGGTGGCGGGCACAGCGGTTCCAGGGCGCCTCACGCAGTTTGCGTTTTTGAGTATTCCTTCGGCGCCTGTAGAGTTGACCGATGGTTGGGCGGATATCTCGGGTAATGAGGCGAAAGACGCGCGAGTCAAGTTGGATAATCGTTCCCGCCGTCCGGTGAAATATGTTGAAGTCGGCTGGATTGTGAAGGATACATCGGGTAACGAATACTTAGCGGGATCCATGCCCTCAGCCGAAACCGATTTGTACCTGCCGCCGGGGCAGCATGGCGAGATGTTCCAGGACACGGCGCTTAAGTTTTCGTTAGCGAAGCGGCCGATCTCAATCGGGAGCATGACCGGATTTGTCAGTCAGGTGGAGTATGCGGACGGCGGCATCTGGGTGCCCACTCGCGAAGCGCTGAACAGTTCTCGGCTTGGCAAACTGCAAGGGCCTTCTCCGGAAGAACAGCGGCTCACCGACTAATACCGGAAAAAGGGCATCGCCGCGCTTCTGCAAGATCTAAATCGCAATTGACTTCGGTTCTTGGCGAGCCGCTCGACGGGCTTCCGTTGAAAGATCGGGTTGCGCTCACGGGAAAATGGGTCGCCCTCGAAATTTATACGCCCGAGACTCTGCCGTTGCGCTTGATTGAGGCCGTAGGTCAGTCTGCGGCGGATTGCGTAGTGCAATTGCGGGTGCGCGGGCTGAATCCGGCGTCCTATGAATTTTCCCTGCTTCCTCCTCCATACTAGGTTCATGATGGCTTGGAAACTAATTGGAGCGCTGCTTCTAGCGCCGGCTTGTATCGCGAACACAATCGTTTTATACGACGGTAGCGTAAGCGGTTTGCCTGAGACCCAGGGCTATTTGACTTTCGGGAATCTGTTCGGCGGTACGGAAACCACACAGCCGGGGTACACCCGGTTAAGTACGTCCAATGCTGCATACGCGGGGTATTCGACGGCTGGCTTCCCGATACTAGACCGGTCAACCGGCTTCACCGTTAGTTTCCGGACCGAGTTGGAGGACGAAACCTTGGGAGCGAATACGTCGAGAGCGGGATTAAGCGTGATCGTCCTAGGCTCGGACAAGATGGGAATCGAGATCGGTTTTCAGCAGGGAAACATCTTTGCACAGGGTGATAATCCTTTGTTTGTCGCTGCGGAATCGGTAAGTACTCAGCAAACGCGCGTTTTCGCAACGTACGATCTTTCTATCTTCGGCAATGTCTATACTTTGTCATCCGGCGGCAATCAGTTGCTTACAGGGCCCGTGCGAGACTACTCAGCTCTGACAGGATTCGGGAGTCAGGTCTACCAGACTCCGAACTTCATTTTTCTGGGCGATGACACCACGTCGGCGGGAGCCACTACCGACTTTTCATTGCTCACGGTGACAACCGCAGCGCCGGAACCGGCGACGCTGTTTGCCGGATTTCTAACGCTCGCTTTTGTTTGGAAGCGGTGGAACGGCTTACCTCGCTAGACGCCTTCCGCGGCGCGACCGTGGCTTCCATGATCCTGGTGAATAATCCGGGTTCGGGGAGCCAGGTCTATGAGCAGCTGGAGCACGCCACCTGGAATGGGTGGACGTTTACCGACATGGTATTTCCTTCGTTCCTGTGGATGGTGGGCGTGAGCATGACGCTGTCATTCGCGAAGCGGCTTGCACAAGGACATTCACGAAGCAAGTTAATGCTGCATGCCGTCCGGCGCTCGGCTTTGATCATTGTTGTGTCGCTCCTGTTAGGCCAGTTCCCGTATTTCCGTTTTGAGCATGTTCGCTACCCGGGAGTGCTGCAACGAATTGCCGTTTGCTACGCAATCGCCGCAGCCATTTATCTCTACCTGGGACTGCGAGGCGCGATTGCTTCCGTGATCGTTCTCTTGGCCGGTTACTGGATGTTGATGACCCTGTATCCTGTGCCGGGATTCGGCCCCGGTGTGTTGACGGAACAAGGCAACTTCGCCCGCTATATCGATGGCATGGTTCTTACGGGCCACATGTGGCGGCAGACGAAAGATTGGGACCCGGAAGGCATCATCAGCACGCTTCCGGCAATCGCATCGACTCTGTTCGGTATCCTCACCGGCGCTTTCCTGAAAGAGCCCAGGCCCCAGGAGGAAAGAACATCGTGGTTGTTCATCTCAGCGATTGTCCTGGTGTTAGTGGGCGCTGTAATGAACATCTGGATGCCGATCAATAAGAGCCTTTGGACCGATAGCTTCGCGGTTTTCATGGCGGGAGTATCTACCGCGGCGTTCACGATCTTCTACTGGTTCATCGACGTGCAAGGTCACAAGCGTTGGGCGAAATGGTTCGTGATTTACGGGATGAACGCGCTCGCGGCTTATGTGCTTTCCGGTATGATCGCAAGGCTCGCCGACGTAGTTCGCGTCGGCAATGTTCCGCTGCACACTTGGTTGTACCGGAATGTGTTGCTGACGGTTGCGGCCCCTCGGCCTGCGTCTGTGTTGTACGCCCTGTTGAACGTGCTGGTGGTCTTCCTGTTCAGCTACTTGCTCTACCGGCGCAAATGGCTCATCCGGCTATAAAGCCATGCGGACGGAGCGAAGCTGAGCGTCTTCCAGGCGCTTCGCCTCCTGCCACGTATAGATCATCCGGTGAATCACGGTCAGGTTTGAAAGAACGGCGATCACCCACAGCACCGGCGCCATTCGGTCGAAAAGGCCACCGATGATGATCAGCACCACGCGCTCCGGGCGCTCCAGAAACCCGACTTTGCACTTCGGTATTTCGTTCTCGGCACGGGCCCGCGTGTAACTCACCATGACCGACCCAGTCATCACGATCGCGGTCAGCACGATATAGAAGAACCGGTTAATCGACGCATAGTAAACCAGCAGCCCGATATAAACGCCGAGATCGGAATACCGGTCCAGCACGGAATCAAAGAAGCCGCCGAACCGCGTAACGCGATTTGTCTCACGCGCCACGCGTCCGTCGACCATATCGAAGAGACCGGCCCCGATCACCACGCATGCCGCAGCTACAAAACGGCCGCAGCCGAACCAATACGCGGCCCAGCCGTTAATTAAAAGGCCGATAAAAGTGAGAACATTCGGATGAATTCGCGACAAGGCTAGCGAGGTGACAATTTTCTCGAGAATCTTGCCGCAAAACCAACCGATACTCCGGGTTACTGTCATCGCCTACGCCATTTCGTGAATGGTTTTAAGTTTTAGAATTTCCAGTTCCCGCATACCGCCGGGCAACTGTACCTTTACAACATCTCCTATTTCCTTACCGACCAGACTGCGGCCGATTGGAGAACCGGTCGAAATCATACCTCTGGCCGCGTCGGTTTCCTCGGTCATTACCAGGGTGTACGTTACCTCTTCGTCTTTCTTGATATCAAGCACCACAACTTCGGAGCCAAGACCCACCCGGTCTGTTGGAATGCGGGTGAAATCGATCATGCTGACTTCGGCCAGACGCTGCTTCAACTGATTTAACCGCGCATTGACCAGGCCCTGCCGCTCTTTCGCTGCATGATATTCGGCGTTCTCTTTCAAGTCGCCGTGCGCGCGCGCCGTCAGAATCTGCTTCGGGAGTTCCACCCGAAATTCCAGCTCGAGCGTGGCAATCTCATCCTGCAGCTTTTTCTTAATATCGATCATGGCCTAACTAGCCATTTTATAACGGCTTTAAATCACGCAATAGCGTCAGGATGAGCTCGGAAACGGTGGGGTGAATATGCATGGCGTTGAGCAGCATTTGATACGGCGCTTTGGCGTACATCGTATCCAGAATGCAGTGGATTACTTCATCGCATTCCACCCCCAGGAGACAGGCTCCCAAAATCTGCCCGGACTCGGCATCCACCATGATCTTGAGAAAGCCCTTCGATTCGCCTTTCTCCACCGCGCGTCCCACCTTCGTCATCGGCCGAATCGCCATCAGAGCTTTACGCCCGGATTTTCGAACTTCGGTTTCGGACATCCCGCATCGCCCCAGCGGAGGATCGGTGTACACGTTGAATGCTGTGATCCGGTCCGATACATGGCGCGACCCCGGATTTTTCCGGTTCGCGGCGACGATCTCGTAATCGTTGTAGGACGTGTGCGTCCAAGCGCCCTTGCCGTTACAATCGCCAAGCGCCCAGATGCCGGGGACGTTGGTGCGAAGTTCGTCGTCCACTTCCACGTGTCCTTGCGGGTCCAGTTTCAGGCCCGCTGTCTCCACGCCCAGGTCGTCGGTGTTCGGCGTTCGGCCAAGCGCCACCAGCAAGTGCGATCCACTGGCTTGGCCGCCGGCCCACGTAACCTGGATGCCCGGCTGAATCGCAAGATTCTTGGCTCCGGTAACGACGCGAATGCCCTCATCTTCCAGAATGCGGCGCATCGCATCGGTTATGTCTGTATCTTCGTGAGAAAGAAGCCTTGACCCTCTTTCAATCACCGTAACTTCGCTTCCGAAGCGGGCGTACATCTGAGCGAACTCCAGCCCGATGTAGCTTCCCCCAAGGACCAGTAAGTGTTTCGGAAGAAAATCCACGTCCACCATGCCGGAGTTGGTCCAATAAGGAACTTGATCCAAGCCCGGGATATCCGGTATGGACGCGCGCCCACCGACATTGATGTAAATTTCGGGTGACTCGATCACCTCGCCATTCACTTCAACCGAGTGTGGGCTGGTGAAGCGCCCGTGACCGAAAATGAGCCGGCATCCATCCATCGATTCCAGCATTCTGCGAACGCCGCTTTCCGACTTCCCCGCGACCGCGTCTTTTCTGGCCTGTACCTTCTTCATGTCGACGCGTATCGGACCATCGATCTCAACGCCCCAATCCTCGGCATGGCGGGCCACCCACGCATTGCGAGCGCTTGCGATGAGCGTCTTCGTGGGGATACAGCCTGTGTTAACGCAAGTTCCTCCGATGCGATTCCGTTCGATAATGGCGACCTTTCGGCCGCCAGCGCATAACTCCTGGGCAAGGCTGGGACCGGCTTGGCCGGTACCAATGATAATCGCGTCGAACTGAGTCGGCATCAGCCTACTAGCTTCGCATACGGAGCAGCAGATACATACCGGCCAGCGCGAAAAGCGCATCGGGAGCCCATGCCGCGACCGCGGGTGGAAGGTGGTTCACATAACCGATTTGCTCGAATAGTTTATCGACACCCCAATAGGACATCGCAACTACCAGTCCCACGCCGATCCCTGCCATCGCGCCCCGGTTGCCCACCAAAAACCCGAACGGCACGGAGATCATCGCCATGATTAGCGCGAACATTGGGACGGAGAATTTCTTATAGAGTTGCACGCGAAGCTGCACAGTATCGAAGCCGCTCTGTTGTAAGTCTTTGATATAGTGCTGCAACTCCAGATAGTTCATCTGCTTGTCCTGCTTCACTTCCTTGATGAAATAACTGGGGGGGTCCTGCAACTCCGCAAAGGTGGTCGCGCGAAAGGCATTGTAGCTGGTCTCCACAGTGCCGCGTAAGTCGCGGGCCACGCCATCCTCGAAAATCCAGCTGTTTAACGACGGTTTCCATTGTGCGCGCTCCGCTGAAATCTCGCGGCGAAGTTGGAACGTAGCAGGATCCAGTTCATAAACGCTCACGCCCACCATCACGTCCTGCGCGGTATCGAAAAGCTTGTAGTAATAAATGCGGGAATTAGCCGAGTTGAAGATCCACTTACGGTCCGGCCGAAGATAGGTCTGGACGGGGTGGCCCTTGATCTCGTTGCGGATCGCGTCCTGCTTCAAGTTCGCTTGCGGAATGTAGTAGTGATCGAATGCAAATAAGCCGGCGCTCAATACTGCGCTCAATAAAATAACGGGTAATCCAAGGCGCCGAACGCTGACGCCGCCCGCCTTGAATGCGGTGACCTCATTGTTCTTGGTCATGACGCCGAATGTGACAAGGACACCGACCAGCACGCTAAAGGGCAGCGTGTCATAGATCAGCTTCGGCGTGAGAAAGGCGAGAAACGTGAATACTTTGATCAGTGGAATCTTGTTCCGAATGATGTAACTCAGCAACTCGAAAAAGTTATAAACCTGAGCCATCGCCACAAAGCTGAACAGCCAGATGGTGAAGTAGAACAGAAATTGGCTCAGTACGTAGAAATCTAGAATCTGGAACAGGAGAAAGCGCGAACTGGAAGACCGAGCCTGCGCGCGAGGCGTGCGAATAGGACGGACCACGATGCGGTTATAAATGCCAGCGACGCCGTGCCGTATAGCGCCCAAGAGATCGCGGTCCCCTGGGCGTTCCAAGATGGACAGCATCACAATGCCGGCAACAAGAAAGACCGCGTCGGGGAGCCAGACCGCTGTTTCAACGGCGATCGCTCGCTGCCGGGCCATGCCCGTCAAACTGATGTACGACAGGTAATAGCAGAAGAACGAAAGAAAAATCGCGACAACATACCCCGCTGACTTTCCGCCTTTTCGGGACTGCACGCCAAGAGGAATACCCACCAGTCCCAGAACCACGCAGGCGAAGGGAAGAGCGAGACGGCTGTGAAACTCCACGCGCGCCTCAATACTCTCGTCGAGCCTCTTATCGGTGGTTTTGATGAACCGGTAGAGAACCGGCGTCGGCATCTCGCTAAACGCTTTTGCCTTTGCTTCAGATGGCTGTGTGGCGTCTAGTACTTGGTCTCCGCGCGGATACATCTGGTGATAGCCTTGCCCACCCTGCGCATTCTCATGCGAACTGATGTTCTCCATGGTGAGTTGAATGCGGTCGCGCTGCAGATCGGGAACGGCGATGATTTTATCGGCAATGGTAATGCGCGGCCCTTCTTTGGGTTTGCCGTCCACCATGGGGCGCTCTTCGGGCGGCGTTAGGTCCGCCATGAACACCTTGCGCCACACCGTGGGTTTTCCTGGAAGGACATCGCTCACGTAAAGGACGGTCTTGGGGAAGCTTTCTTCAAAGACGCGCGGCTGAATTTCAGCAGTAACCTGCTCTGCGGATATCCGGTTGATGATGATGTACGTGTTGCGAATCGCCAGCGGCGTCAGCCAGAGCGAAGCGCATCCCGCAACCGCGGCAGCCAGGAAGCAGAACACGAGCACAGGCGAGGTAACGCTACGGCTCGATACGCCTCCCGCACGCATTGCCGTTATTTCTCCATCGGATGCCATGCGGCCGAGTCCGATTAAGATACCGACCAAAGCTCCAAACGGAATCGCGAGGGGGAATACGTTCGGTACCGCGTACAGAAAAAGTTTCAGGCCGGTTTCTGGCGTCACCGATGTCCGCACCAAAACCTGGAGAAGCCGTTTGCCCGGGCCTTGCAGAAAAATGATGAAAATCGCGAGGGCCGTTCCCAGCAGAGCGCTCGCCAGGACTTCGCGAAACACATACCTGCTGAGAATCTTCATCGAGACAGCGTCGGCGGCGGAACAATGGGCAGCTTAGGCAATTCGTCTTCTAGCGGGAGCAACTCTAAATCGTCCACCAGGATGCTCGGCGCGACGACCGTTACCTCAGCCGCTTCGGAGCCCGCGCCCATCAGTGCGAAGGGGAAACCATTCTCCAGATAATCGAATACGTTCGCGTCGTCGCCCGCGGCGAGGATATCTTTCAGAGAGCGGACGTTCAACCCACGAAAGCGTAGCCCGCGAACCAGTTCTTCATGTCCATCGACAAATACTTTGTAGATCAGGATCGGAAGACTAATCGCATGGCCTTGTCCTCCACCCGCGA
>CAXSIG010000146.1:6476-9710 GCA_964237255.1 uncultured Bryobacteraceae bacterium | reverse complement strand
GACGCTCGGCATCCGTCGGGACGGTGAGTTTCTGCAGTGACCCCGGGTTGCCTTGATAGCTGTATTGATCGTTAAAGAAGAAAAAGACGCGGTTCTTATCGGTGTTGAAATGCTTCGGGATATAAACCGGACCACCGATGCTCCCGCCACCCGTTGCGTAGCGATAAATCGGTCTTGCGACATTGTTTTTGTTATTGAAAAAGGTGTTCGCGTTCAAATCCTCGTTGCGGAGATACGCATACAGGCCGCCGTGGAATTGGCTGGTGCCGGACCGGGTCACAAGATTAATTACTGCGCCCGCGCTTCCGCCGTACTCTGCCTGATAGTTCGAAGCTTTCACGTTAATTTCGATCAGCGAATCGGTGGCGGCCGCAGCAAAAAGTTGACCCTGACTCGATGGGTCGGCGGCATTCACGCCATCGATGCTGGGAATGATCGCACTAGCGCGGATCCCGTTGATGGCGTTGTAAATGGTGGTGTTACCACCCGGACCTGTTGGGTCCTGCCCGCCTGAGACGCCCGGAAGACTCCTCAGCAAGCCGCCGTAATTGAGGCCCCGAGCAAGAAGCGCCTGAATTTCATGCCGATCGAGAGAGGCGGACCGTTCACCGCTCTCCACCTGAAGGGGCGTCGTCTCAGCACGAACCGTGATGGATTCCGTGTTGCTGCCCACGGTAAGAGCTATGTTGCCGACGGATCTTCTTTCGCCCGCCGTGACTGCGATATCGCGCTGCTGATAGGGTTTGAAACCGGCGACTTGCACTGCAATCGCATAGACGCCTGGCGCCGGAACCGATGGAAATTCAAAATCGCCATGAGAATTACTCTTCACGGTCGCCACGACGACGGACGTGTCCTGGTTCGTTAGCGTTAAAGCGCTATCGGGAATGCCGGCGCCTGTAGCATCGGCTAGAAAGCCTGATATTGTGGCGGGCTGTTGGGCCCACATGGGCGCGCGAATAACGCACGCCAGAACAACAAGCAGGAACGCAGTTGAAGCAATCCGGTTTACCTGGTAAAGCGATGCTGAGAAAAGCTTCTTGACCGACGAAGTCGTGCCGACTGGGGCGCAATTCATATATCCACCTTTGGAAGGTATGATATGCACTGCCGGAACTGAAAGCAACAGAAAGAGACGGAAAACCGCAAGCCATTATGTCAAAAAGTTGTCGAGACTTAAATCCGGCAATATGTCCAGAAGTTATGGAGACAAGTTGAGTTCGAGTGACGCCGGTCACATGTAAGTCGCTAAACAATCGGCCCTCCTGCGATATGATCCGGACGGGCGCTATTAGATGAAACTGAAAACAATCCAGCGCTCACGGCTGGTTCTGGCTTCGATGCTTGCGGTGGCTTTCGTGCCCGCATCGGCGCTCGCTTATCTTCAGTACCGCACGCTCTCCGAAGTACAACAGCAGACCCGATTGACGATGAATGCCAATCTGCAGCAGGCGCTTCTTGGTGCACGCGCGGAAGCGGTAACTAATCTGCACCGATGGCCCGATCAAGCGCTCCTCGGTTATGAAATCCACGACTATTTGCGTCGTGCAAATAAAGTCCGGATGAACGAAGTAGCCGACACTGCCAGGCGCATCTGCCCGTATATCAGTTATTTCTTTAGCGTCCGATGGCGTGATGGAGTTCAGCCCGACATTTTGCTCTTGCATCGTTTACAGACGCAACGAGGAATGGAGTACATTCACGACGATCAAATTGAAGGCGAGATACGCGCGGCAACTTCCGAAACCAGATTCACGGCATCCCATACCTATCGGGCGTATCTCAATATAGGCGGCGAGCGCCAACAGATTTTCTTGCACTTGGTCGATGATGATGGTGATGAACCGAAGCTCCCGCACGTGAACCCCAGCGGATATGTGGGATTTGCGGTGCCGGCCAAGGTGCTTGCTGTGGACTATTTTGCACCGCTGTTAAAAAAGCACCTGACCCGATTGGCTTCCGCCGGGTCCGATATTGTCGACAATCAGGCGCAAGGCGCAATCTTCGACGGCGACGGTCTGAAGGTTGGAATGTCCGCCCCTGGAGCGACGGGTCCATTCACGGTCCAGGAGAGTATAACGGGGAGAAGCGATCTTCTGCCTGGGTGGACCATGCGCGCGGAGCTCTCAAAGGGCGCGGCAGTCCGCTTCGATCAGACACACTTTGCCCGCGGTGTCAGCGTGGTGGCGATGATAACAGGATTGCTGATTGCGGCGCTCGTGACGATCGGTATGACGACCGCCCGCGAAATGGAGGTTTCGCGCACGAAGACGGAGTTCGTGGCGAGCATGTCGCACGAGTTTAAAACGCCGCTTTCGATCATCCAGGGATTCGTCGAGACATTGCGTCTCAACCGTGTACGCGACGCCTTTCAGCGCGATGAATATCTCAGAATCATCGAGACGGAAATCCATCGCTTGTCCAACATGATCGACCGCGTACTGGAGATTTCGAAGATTGAAGCGGGGCTAAGACGCTATCAGCCTGAGTTGGTGAATGTGGGTAGTTTGATAGAAGAAACGTTGACATGCCTCTCGCATGAACTCGACAAAAAAGCCTTCACCGTCGAGCGTCACATTGAAACCAGACTCCCCGACGCTCACGTGGATCCTCTGGCATTTTCTCAGGCCCTCCTCAATCTGATTACGAACGCCGTCAAGTATTCCGGCTCCGAGAAGAAAATAACCGTTCGCGCGGCCCGGAATGAAGACCGGCTGGAAATCTCAGTAACCGATTGCGGTATCGGCATACCGAAGCGGGAACAGCTTCGGATTTTCGACCGATTTTATCGGGCTGGCCAGAGTGCCGCGAAAACGGCCGGGGCTGGGTTGGGCTTGGCCCTTGTAAAACATTTCGCCGAAGCCCATGGCGGGGAAGTAACGGTCACAAGTGCGCCCGGCAAAGGAAGTATGTTCGCCATTCTTCTTCCCTTGACGCACTGAACCTCGATCTTATGGATGGATTAGAGGACAAGAGAAATTCAATCTCCGGTAAGGCGGTCATTCTGGTCGTGGAAGACGAACCCGCCATGGTGCGGCTGCTAAGCGACAACCTGACGTACGAAGGATATGAAGTAGTAGTGGCGACCGATGGCGAATTAGCGCTGGACATGGCGCGAGACGTGCGGCCCGATTTGATCCTGCTGGACATTATGTTGCCCAAGCTGGATGGAATGACGGTGTGCCGGCGGCTCCGGGAACAGCATGTCAACATACCGGTCATCATGTTGACAGC
>CAXSIG010000146.1:4889-6466 GCA_964237255.1 uncultured Bryobacteraceae bacterium | reverse complement strand
GGCGACGATTACATGACGAAACCGTTCAGCATAGCCGAACTTTTAGCAAGAACGGAGGCAACGCTACGACGAGCGAAGCGCAGTCCGTTCCATTCGTATAGCTTCGGAGACGTGACGGTGAATTTCGATCTGTTTACCGCCACTAAGGCCAATGCTCCCATCGATCTTTCGCCGCGAGAGTTCGATATTCTCCGTTACCTGGTTGAGAATCGTGGCAGGGTAATTGGCCGGAGCGAAATGCTTGCGCACATTTGGGGTTATGTCTCCGCCCTACATACGCGCACGATCGATAGCCATGTGGCCAATCTTCGCCAAAAGGTTGAGACGGTTCCTTCGAACCCCACACACATTCACACGGTTCATCGCATCGGATATCGCTTTACGGGTTGAAGCTGGCAAAGCGATCAGCCCTGGCGGGCGAACGGACTTCGCTGCATAACATAATCGACCGCTTCTTGCGGAACGCTGAAGGAACCCAGTACCTGGTTGCCCATGTAGCCGACATCTTTCACGCCGGCGGGACTTGTGTAGTAAGCGTCCACCACCATGTTGCGCGCCCACGTCCAAAAATGTACGCCGGGAGCGGTGGCGGGAGTTACGTTTTTCGAGTAAGCCAGCTTGTCCAAAAGCTCAGTACGTTGTGCGGCGGAAGCGTTCAGGAAATCAGCTCCATGCGTCTTCTGCATATAGCGATCAACCCAGGCCAAGCCTCCGTCGAAAATCGCAGCGAGGTCCCCGTTGTGGCTGGAGAGAAAGTCGATGTACTCGGCGGCTCCCGCTTCTGTCGCGCCCGGTACAATCAGGTCTCCCAAAGCTCTCAGCGTTTCGAGATTGTGTTTCGTAAACTGTTTCGGGACGTAACTCGGACCTCCGCTGAGCGACTTCACCGCAGCAACTTCGGCGTGAACGTGCTGCGCCATCGCGGGAGAAAGAACTCCGGATCCGGCCGCGGTGAGCACCAGGGAGCTACCAAGAATCTTGAATAGATCCCGGCGTGAAGACTCTTCGGTAACCATTAGACGTTTCCTTTCTTGAATTCTTCGGCAAGGTGCGCGGCGGAGCGCCACGCGTTGGCTACGATGGTGAGCGTTACGTTCTTATCGGGGTTGCCGTTAAACGGGGCGGCATCCACAACCAGAAGATTTGGGACTTCGTGGGCCTGAGACCACTTGTTCAGCACGCTGTTTTTCGGGTTCTCTCCCATTCGGCAGGTACCGGCCTCATGAATAATCTCGCCGCCAACGGAAACGGCTTGCGCCGTAATCTCGGGAATATCCGGCGACGTAACGCGTCCACCCATGGCTTCGATCATGTCAGTGAAGGTGCGGCGCATATGCTTCACCATCTTGATTTCATGCTCGCTCCATTGCCAATGGAAGCGGAGCACCGGGATGCCCCACTGATCCACCTTGACGGGATCGATCTCACAGAACGAGTACTTGTTGGGAATCATTTCGCCGCGGCCGGCGAAGCTCACTTGGCTACCGTAATAGCGGCGAATGTCGTCCTTCAGTTTGGGTCCGTAGCCTTCCGCTTTCGCCGCGACGCTGCGGAACGAACCAATCTGCGGCATTCCG
>CAXSIG010000146.1:0-4879 GCA_964237255.1 uncultured Bryobacteraceae bacterium | reverse complement strand
TCAATGTGATAGCCGCGCGGAAAGTCCTTCTTCTTCTTTTCGAGCTCCCACCAGGGAACGTAGACGTGCATGCCTCCGATTCCGTCGGAGTTATGGCGCGGCGTGCCTTCAAGCGCGGGAATCACGCCGGTGACAGCGTGACCAACCGTGTCCGTTAAGTTACGGCCCACCTCACCGGATCCATTAGCGATTCCATTCGGGAAGAGCGTCGATTTCGAATTCAGCAAAAGCCGCGCGGATTCGCAGGCACTGGCCGCCACCACGACAGACTTGCACCGGATCACTTTATCCGTCCGGGTCGCTTTATCGACGTAGGAAACTCCATTCACCTTTCCGGAGCTATCCACAAGAAGTTCGCGCGCCATGGCGCCGGCAATGATGGTGAGCAGCCCCGTCTTCATGGCGGGGAAGATCATCGCCTGGCTGGAGGTAAAGGCCGAAGCAGTACGGCACCCGCGACCGCATTGACCGCAGTAATGGCAGGCAGGGCGGCCATGGACGGACTTGGTCAGCATCGCCATCCTTGAGGGAATGACTGGGATGTTCAGTTTCTTGCCGGCGCGTTGAACCAATTGCTCATGCACGCGCGGCGGGATAGGCGGCAAGAATTTTCCATCGGGCGCGCTTCGGAGGCCTTCGTGCGTACCTGTGATCCCGATAAACTCTTCGGCTAGATCGTACCAGGGAGACATTTCGTCATACGTCAGAGGCCAGTCCGTGCCCATGCCGTCGAACGCTTGCGGCTTGAAATCGTAATCGGAAAAGCGCAAGGAAATACGGCCATAGTGATTGGTTCGTCCGCCTAAGATGCGGGAGCGAAACCACTTGAAATCGCTGCCGGGAGCGAGTGTGAACGGCTCGCCTGGGATGTCCCAGTAGCCGTTAGGCGCTAGAAAGTATCCAAAGGGATAAATATCCTTACCGAAGTAGTTTTCCGCGTTAGGTCCCACGCCGCGGTGGTCCACCTCCCAGGGCCACACATGCTCTTTGAAATCCTTATTGGGATTCAGCATGGGACCGGCTTCCAGAAGCGTCACCTTCATGCCGAGGTCGGTGAGCACCTTAACGGTGGTGCCGCCGCCCGCCCCGGATCCGATGACTACTACGTCGTGTACTTCCGGCGATCGTTGTACCTGAAACATGTGTCTCCTAGCCGACGATTCTATGTTATCTACTCACCACGAGGGCCGCGCTCCGCAGGCGGCTTCAATTCGTAACCGCTGGGCGGCGTTGCCCCCAGCAGATACCGAACAAAGTAATCCCAACGGCGACGCACCATGTATGGCTCGTTGCCGAAGCCGTGGTTCCGATTGGGTAGCATCAACAGATCGAAGTCTTTGTTCGCTTTGATCAACTCATTCACTACCAACAGGGTGTTGTATGGTGGGACGTTGTTGTCCATCGTCCCATGCGCCAATAGGAGATGGCCTTTCAGATTCTTCGCGAGGCTTTGGTTCGCCTGGTCGTCATAGTTGCCGACCCCTTTATCGCTCTTGGTCAGCAGACCCTGATAACGCTCGCCCCAATCGTCTTCGTAATTGCGATTGTCGTGATTCCCCGCTTCGGAAATCCCGACCTTAAAGAAATCCGGATAGCGGAACATGGCATCGGCAGTGGCGAAGCCGCCGCCTGAATGCCCGTAGATGCCGGCGCGATCCAAATCCACATAGGGATACTTCGCGGCAATCTGCCGCATACCCGCGATCTGGTCCGGCAGCGTGTTGTCGCCCATGTTCGCGTAGTAGAAATCATGGAACTTCTTAGAGCGAGTGGGATTGCCCATGCCATCGATCTCAATTACGACGAAGCCTAGTTCGGCAAGCGCCTGGCAATCGCCGCGGGAGGGAGAGAAACTGCGGCTTCCGACGCTGCCGCCCTGTGGCCCCGGATATATGTGATTCACGATGGGGTACTTTTTTGCCAAGTCGAGCTTGCTAGGAACGAAGAGCAACCCATACAAATCGGTTTGACCGTCGCGCGCCTTCACGGTGATCGGCATCGGCGGCTTCCACCCCGTGGCAAGCAGTTTCGAAATGTCCGCTTTTTCTAAGCTGGCGATCAGTTTTCCATCGCTGTCCCGCAGCACGGCAACGGGCGGTGCGTCCGGTTTCGAATAGCTGTCGACGAAGTAGTTGCCGGAAGGAGAAAGCGTAACGTCGTGGTTCGCATCTTCCGGCGTCAGCAGCGTGAGCCCCTTGCCATCCAACCCCACCCGATACAGATGCGTGAAATACGGATCGCGCCCGGCTTCTTTCCCCGCGGCCAGAAAGTACATGACGCGCGCTTTCTCATCCACCCGAAGCACCTGACGAACCAGCCAATCGCCCGTCGTAATCTGAGACGGAAGCTGTCCCGTTTTCCAGTTTCCTAAGTAAACGTGTCCCCAGCCGCTCTTTTCCGAATACCAGAGATACTCGTTCGTGCCGTAGAGAACCTGCCAGTTGACCTTGCCGTCGCCCGATTCGTATTGCGTCGGCACAGCCTCTTCATTGACCTCCCGAACAGCGCCGGTAGCTGCGCCCGCCTCCCGAAGCCGAGCCTGCTTGTGATCGCG
This sequence comes from uncultured Bryobacteraceae bacterium, assembly GCA_964237255.1. Lineage (GTDB taxonomy): Bacteria > Acidobacteriota > Terriglobia > Bryobacterales > Bryobacteraceae > JALYXI01. Next base: position 2,325 of record CAXSIG010000146.1, on the reverse strand, counting down.
CGATGACGAAACGAATGCCAGCTTCTGCCCATCCGGACTCCATTGCACGTCGGCCCAATCGCCGCCGCGACACACAATGTGATCGCACAACGTCGAGCGATGCTGGTCGGCCTCGATTTTCAAACGCGTAACCTTCTTCGCATCGACATCGATCACGACGCGCTGAATCGTTGTAATCACGCTGTCGCCGGGCAGAGGATACTTCCACGCTTCCAACTTTGGATGTCCAACACTTGTGTTAACCAGATACATCTCGCCGACGCCACGCTCATCCTGCTGAAACGTCGCGATCTTCTTCGAATCCGGCGACCAAAGAAGAATCGGCCGCTCGCTTTTGGTCCAGCCGGCGTTATCGGTAGCGTATGCGAAGTCTTTCACACCATCGTTCGTTAGCTGTGTTTCAGCCTTCGTCGCCACGTCGCGAACCCACAGATTAAAGTCGCGAAGAAACGCCGACCGTTTGCCATCGGGCGATGGAACGTCGTTCGCGCGACCGCCGGGGCCACCGCGCCCAACGGGCGGACCGGACGAGCGTTGAGTGGGCGTCGTCGCCGCCGTGCAAGAGTAGTCGGAAAGCGCACAGCTCCAGCGTTTCGCTGCCACTGAAACCGTAACTGTCTTCAAGTCCGGCGTGAAATCGACAGCTTGAAACGGCAGCTTGCCGGCTTCGACTTTCGTTCCCGACGCGGCGGCAAGACCGGATGCCAACCGCGCCTGATCGAATGCGACACCGCGTGTTCCCTTCGCCGGATCCACCAAGAGGAACTCCGCACCACCTTCGCGGGTAACTCGATACCAGAAAAGATCGGTGCCGGCAATGAATGTGGGACGAACACCGGTTCCGAACACGAGAGGAGTAGTGTTGTATGCCATAAACTGCTCCGCATGCGAATAGTCCGAGGCGGTCAACGCGGCAGGTGTTTGTTGGGCGAAGCACGCAACCGAGCAGGCGAGAGCCGCAGACGGCAAAAGAAAGCGCATGGTCGATGGTAAACCGGCGGGGGTCATGGGAGCAAAACCACTGAGATGATTTCTTGCAGCCGGCGTACTACACTTCAGGGCTTTGCGCGTGATGGCGTATTCAGGCACCATCTAAAGTCAAGCGCGGTTCGGCGGGCTACAGGCGAAACTCTTGAGGATTTATTCGGGAAGCAACCACGATCACTCCGATCGTAAAGCCTGCATCACATCCACACGCGCGGCCCGAGCCGCCGGCCATGCGGACGCTACGACAGCTGCCGCCATTAGAAGCAGCGCGGCGCCGATTACCGGAAGCGCTTCAGGAGTTCGAATCTCTGGGAAGTAACTACCCGCTAATCGGGCAAGCCCAAACCCAGCCAACGCTCCCACGCCCACACCCAACCCCGCCATAACCAGCCCCTCTTTCACCACGTCCCGCAAAATCTGCGCAGGCGCGGACCCCAGGGCCAACCGCACCCCGAACTCCCGCGTTCGGCTGGAAACGGAGAATGCCAGCACGCCCGCCACGCCTACCACCGCAATCGCCAGCGCCACAATCGCGAACCCTCCGAAAACTATCGTGTTGAGACGGTCCGGAGAAAGCACTTCCGCATGGATATCCTCCAGCGTCGCCGCATGCTCCACGGGCTGTTCGGCGGATAATCCACGAATGATCTGCGTCACCGGCGTTACCAGCGCGTAAGGGTTGCCGTGCGCATGGATGAATAATCGTCCCCCAAACAATTGCTGCGCGAAAGGAAGGTAGATGTTCATCGCTTGGCCGGGCACTACATGTTCGTCGTCAATGTCCGTCGCCACGCCTACAATTCGACGCGGACTTCCGACGAATTTCATCACCGGGTCTGTCCAGAGAATATGACGATTCACCGCATCCTGGCTCGGGAACATCCGTTGCGCCAGACTCTGGCTAACTACTACTACCGACTCGGACTTACTGCGATCGTTGTCATTGAAGTCGCGACCGGCCAGCACCGGAACGCCTAACGCGGCGAAGTATCCGGGCGAAACGGCCCGAAGCTGCGCCCGCGGATCTTCCTCACCGGCGCCATGCGTGTGTCCATCCGCGGTGAACTGAAATCCCGGACCGAATGTATTCGCATCTCGCCAGGGAACCGTGGTGCCGGTCGCAACAGCGTCCACGCCCGGAAGTTCTCTAATGCGGCGTACCGTGTCGCTGTAGAAATTCAAGATTTGATCCGGAGCCTTGCCGTAAGACATGATAGATACGTTAATCGCGAGGACCTGACGCGTATCCAGCCCGGTGTGCGCGGTCTGCAATGCGATCAGTGTCTTCAGCAATACAGCGGCTCCCACCAGCAGCACGAACGAGGCGGCAATCTGCGT
>CAXSIG010000145.1:8018-9712 GCA_964237255.1 uncultured Bryobacteraceae bacterium | reverse complement strand
GCGTGCCGTTTGTGGGATCGACAGGGTTGCTTGGCGTGGCCCCCACGGTTGTATCGCCCAGTGGATTGGGCGAATCATTCGGGCAGATCTTTTCCTTGAAGGCTCCCTATTACGGGCTTGGCGTAACGGTGGGGATTCCGTTTCGAAGCAGCTTGGCCAAGGCGAATTTGGCCGACGCGCTGGTGAATCGGGCCAGGGATCGGTACAACGTGCGGCAGGTGGAACAGCAGATTATTCTCGAAGTGAAAACCGCCGCGAACGAGTGTGAGTTAGCGCGTGAGACGGTGCTAGCGGCGCTAACCGCACGCGACCTGGCGAGAAAGAATGTGGACGCGGAGCAGCAAAAGTACGAACTGGGAACCATCACCGCGTTTGAGTTACTGGATGCGCAAAACCGTCTTTCGCAGGTGGAGAACTCGGTTGTTACGGCAAACGTCGGGTATCGGAAGGCCATTGTTCTCTACCAGCGCGCGACGTGGACGTTGCCGTATCAAATCCAATCGTTGGTGCGATAAAATTTCAACGCTGTGAGAGATCGCGACCTGAGCACGGTGTTTTTAAGACTGGGGCTGGCGGCCGGCTTTCTTTCAGCGGTCGCGGACCGTTTCGGCTTGTGGGGTCCACATGGAACGCGTAATGTAGCGTGGGGCGATATGGAGCACTTTTTGCCCTACGTGGCTAAGCTCAATCCCTGGTTCCCGAACGGGTTGATTCCAGCTGTGGGATGGACGGCGACAATTGCCGAAATCGTGTTCGGAATCCTACTCTTGCTTGGATTCCAGACACGGTGGACCGCCCGATTGAGCGGGTTGCTTCTACTTACATTCGCGATGAGCATGACGGCGACATCGAATGTGAAGTCGGCGCTCGATTACTCCGTCTTCGCAGCATCCGGCGGCGCGTTTCTCTTATCGACAGTCCGCCGTTATCCGTGGAGCGTGGACGAGGCGACACAACGTGGGTCGTGAACGCCGGATTTAGGCATTAGTAAAGTAAGCGACACTGAAGTCCATGGTTCGTGGACTGATCGCAATTTCTCTTATCGCGTCGGCGCTTGCGGCGCAGACGCCTCCACATTCCGGTTGGAACCCACCGGGTGCGGCGGCGGCCAAATCGCTTGCGGACAGCACAGCCGCAGCATCGAAAAATTGGTTGACCGTTGCGGAGAAGACAGACTATGCCGATACCGGGCTGTATCAAGAGACGCTTGATTTCTATCGCAAGCTAGCGGCGACATCGCCGTGGGTGAAGGTTCAGACGATCGGGAAAACTCCACAAGGACGCGATTTGCTTTTGGTCACGGTGGCTAAGGGCTCGACACCCGACCGTCGAAAGACTACCGTGCTGATTCAGAACGGCATCCACTCGGGTGAGATCGGGGGCAAAGACGCGTCCGCGATTCTGATCCGCGATATCGTCCTGAACAAACGCTATGCGGCGCTACTGGACCATCTGGTCTTGTTGTTTATTCCGGTATTTAATGTCGACGGGCATGAGGACCGGTCGCCCTACAACCGCATCAATCAGAACGGCCCACGAGTGACTGGGCTGCGCCCCACGCAACAACGTCTCAATCTGAATCGCGACTACGTAAAGGCCGACGCGCCGGAGATGCGCGCGTGGCTCAAAGTGTGGCGGGATTGGTCGCCCGATTTTCTAATCGATAATCACGTCACCGATGGCGAGGACCATCA
>CAXSIG010000145.1:5255-8008 GCA_964237255.1 uncultured Bryobacteraceae bacterium | reverse complement strand
ACTTAACGATCGCGATGCCGACGGGTCAGGATACCGCCGCATCGGTGGCGGATTGGACGGGCAAGGGCTTTCTTCCCGAACTCGACAAGCGAATGACGGCGGGAGGGCACTTGATGGCTCCTTACGGCGGGATGCGCGGGGATGGATATCGCGGGATGATCTTCGAACCGCGATACTCGAACGGCTATGGAGGCATCCGAAACCGTCCTTCGCTGCTGGTGGAAACGCATAGCTTGAAGACTTACAAGGTGCAGGTGTGGTCGCACTACGACGTGATGCTCCACACGTTCCAGATTCTTGCGGAAGACGCGAAGTTGAAGAGCGCGATCGCTGAAGCGGATGCGGCGAAAATTTCGGGGACGACGATGTTTCTGGCGGGCCGCATTGGTTCGACCGGGGCGCCCTTTGTGTTTCATGGCGTGGCGTCGCACACGGAGAAGAGTACGCTGTCCGGTGGCGAGTATACGGTGTATGAAAACAAGCCTGTGGATGTTCCGACGAAGATCTTCAACGACATTGAGACCACGGCGGAAACTGTTGTGCCTTCGGCATATGTGGTTCCGCGAGAGTGGACGAATCTTGTTACGTTGCTCGATCTGCACGGGGTGAAGTACACGCGCGTGACACAGGAGGAGAACCGGCCGGTGGAGACCGATTAACTCAATAAGCCGAAGTGGGATGCGCAGCCGTTTGAAGGACGGTTACGGCTGTCCACAAAGCCGCAGCTTTCAACGGGGATGCGAACCTTGCACGTTGGTGATTACCTGGTTGCGACCGATCAACCGGCGGGACGAGCGGCAATCAACATCTTAGAACCTATGGCGCCTGATTCCGCTCTGCAATGGGGCATGCTGGATGCGGCGGTCGGGCGCGGCGAAGGGTTCGGGGCAGCTACCTATGTGACGGAGCCGCTTATGCAGGAGTGGGCGGCGAAATCCCCGCAGCTTCGCGCGGAGTTTGAGGCGAAACTGAAGGGCGATCCGACATTCGCCGCGAATGCGCGAACGAGAATTGCTTGGTGGTTGGAGCGGTCGCCGTACGCAAGGCCGCAGAATATGTATCCAGTCTTTCGTCTACGATAAATCATTCTTATGCCCATCCTTGCTTTCTTGCTTTTTTTCTTCTTCTTCGCGGGCAACTCGCCCGACGAGATTCGAAAGGTTTTGAACGATCAGCAGGCTGACTGGAACCGCGGCGACATCGATTCGTTTATGCGCGGGTACGACGACTCCGCGGAGACTACGTTCATGGGCAAAGAAGTGACCATAGGCCACGCATCCGTGCTTGCGAATTACCATAAGCGCTACCCCACCAAGGACGCGATGGGCACTCTCGATTTCAGCGCGATCGAGATACGAATGCTTGGTACGAACAACGCCGTGGTTACGGGCCGCTTTCACCTCAAACGAACGACGACAGGTGGAGGCGACGCCTCCGGGATCTTTTCGCTTGTATTCGAAAAGCGCCCCACCGGGTGGAAAATCATCCTCGACCATACCAGTTGAGGCCGCCATGGAATGGTGCGGAAGAATGATGTGACCCCTAATCGATTCCGCTCACGCATGTAAAGTAAGCCGGCAATCCGGCAGCTTAGGAGACACACATGCGTCCGACAACATTAGCGCTCGCTTTTCTGGCGTTCACGACGGTTACACAATCCGCGAAAACCGCGATGATTGACTACAACACAATAGGTTCGAATTTCTCAGCAATCGGATACACTGGCGGCTCCGGCACTTCGACGCTGGTTTATCAACAAGGGGGTGACACAGTGATCCTGGCCTTCATGCCCGTGTTGTCCTCTGTAAACACTCCTACAAATATCGTTTACGGATATCTCACCCAGTCGTATATCGGCAACCCAGCCGATACGATTAGTCTTCCGCAGTTCCAGCTCAATCTGATCATCAATGACTTGACGTGCCTTTGCACCAAACAGATTGTGGGGACAGCGGGAGCTTCGACCGTGTCCGCCAACAACTCCAACCTGTTGATCAATTGGTCGCCAACCAGCATCGACGATCCCGCAAACGTCGTGTTTACGATTTACTCACCGACCCCACTTCCCGTAAACAACGCGCTTTCGGGCCAAGCGACCCTTCTCGGTACGGTAACTGGAGACTGCGCCGCTCCGGAACCGGGATCCTTATTTCTTCTGGGCGCGGGCTTAACCGGGCTCGCTTACCTAGGCCGACGGAAGCTTGCCGCCGGCGTTTTATGCAGCGCCGCGTAACCGACTTCAATTTTTTTCAGGTCGCGCATCCGTATGGAGAGTCAATTCCGCTAATCGGTTCAACTCCGCGGTCAAATCCGAATTCGGAAATTGCCTCAACAACGCGGTGGCAGTCTCAAGCCCGGATTGCGCTTTATGCGTCAGACCCATTCGCAGGAAAAGCGATACGCCTCGCAACATACAACGAACGTTCGACCTAACGGTTCCAGCCGAAGTGCTTTGTATCATCGCTTGATTGCTGAAGTTGTCAGACAGAAGAAACTGTCCTTTTTCAAAGAAGTATTGAGCGCGATCGTCGAGCAATCCGACAGCGAAAAACTTCAGACCTTGTCGATCGGCTATTTGCATGGAACGGCTGAATGAGGCGTAGGCGCCATCGTCATCGCCTGTTTCCAGAAGCAACTCCGAAAGCGTGGCTCCAATCGAAATTTGTTGCTCCGTATTGCCGCTGCTTTCGGCGAGCGAGAGGGCGTGTTCCAGTCTCACGCGGAGGCCGGCCGTTTCGCCTCCCCGGTACAAG
>CAXSIG010000145.1:0-5245 GCA_964237255.1 uncultured Bryobacteraceae bacterium | reverse complement strand
ATCGTGGCGCTGTTCAACATTCTTGCGGATACCGGGTCGTTAAGCCGTAGGATTTCCGTTCGGGCCAGAAGAGCGTCGCACAGATTGATCGATCCACGCTCTGCCGCGATGTACCGCTCCATCGCGTCCGCCCGGTTACCGGCCCGATAGATCGCGGTTGCTTCGCCGAAAATGGCGTCCGGGGATTCCTTGGGTGGCGCCAGTTCCACGGCGCGGCGATGGAGCAGGACGGATTCGGAAAGATCCGCGCGAAGACGGGCCCGCGCCGCCTCCAGCAGCAGGAACTCATAAGGGCCCACGCGTCGCCACGGTGGTTTCGATTTCTCTGCGGTTTCGAGTTCGGCTTTCGCTCGCGCAGGTTGATCCAAATCCATCCAGGCTTCCGCCAAATAAGAGCGGGCTGCCGTAAAAGCTTTATCTTTTTCCAGAGCCGCTTCGAAAAGTTGACTCGCCTTCCACCCCAAACCCAATTGATACGCGTGAACACCCTGCCGGTAAAGCCGTTGCACTTCATGTGAGGGGACATAGACCGAACTCAAATATCGCCATGAGCCCGCTACGACTGTGACTATCAGAAGGAGCATGGTCGCAAGCACGCGCTTTTGATCTCGACCCAGTCTGATGAGCGGCCGTTTATTTACACTTTGCTCCAAGCGGCGAAGCGCATCGCAAACATCGCCAAAACGCCGCTCGGGAACCGGATCGAGACACCGTCGAATTACTTCTGTCCAAGCCGCCGGCAGGCTCGGAACGATGTCGCCCGCCCTTGGCGGTTCAGTCTGAATTTTTTCTATCGCCAGGGCGATGGGCGAACCACCGGAGAACGGACGGTTTCCGACAACCATCTCATAGAGGACAACGCCAAACGCATAAATATCGACAGCCGCCGTAACGGATCTGCCTTCAAATTGTTCCGGCGACATATAAGCCGGCGTGCCCACTACTGTGACTGTGCACTCTGTTGACTGGGCCGGAACGCAGGCCAGTCCAAAATCTGTAACCACGGCTCCGCTCCCGCTCCCGGTGAGAATGATGTTGGCAGGTTTTAGATCTCGATGAATTACATTCTTACTGTGTGCCGCAGATAACGCTCGGGCAATTTGTTCGGCAATGGGAAGTGCCTGCCGTGCCGTCAACCGTCCATGCCGCGCAAGGAACAGCGACAACGTTTCCCCTTCGACAAACTCCATGGTGAGAAAGGTGAGCACGCCGCCGGTTTCGCCGTCATGATGACGATGAAGGTCGAAGATGCGGCAAACATTCGGATGGGTGACAGTCCGCGCTAAATGAATCTCACGTTTAAAACGGCTTAGCGCGTCATCACCTTCCACACGCATGGTCTTTACCGCGACTCGGGCGCCGAGTTCAAGGTCTTCAGCCTCGTAAACCTCGCCCATGCCACCCGCGCCCACCGGCCGCACAATGCGATACCTGCCGGCCAATACCTGTCCGGGATTTAATGTGTGGGCCAGCATCGCCGGACGGACTAGCTGGCGGCCCATCAGACTGAGATCCAGCAGATCCCGTCCTGTCTCGCGTTCGGACTGCCGGACCATGGCGAGTACTTCTTCCCTCAGTTCGGGATCGAACTCGGCGAGCGCACTCACATAGGCGTCGCGCTCTTCCGGCGGAAGTTCCATTGCCGCATGAAACAGAGTCCTGATTGCGGCCCAACGCTCCGCCGTCATTCGAACCTTACAAGCAGTTTCACGTAATCCACCGTGGTGTCGTCATGAAGCATGATGTCTAAATAGTGAGGACTTTCGGTAAGCAGGACAAAACGATTCAATTCCACCGCGGGTAAATGAATACGGATTGTCTTCGCAAGCAACTGGGGAGGATCACCTACCCATACGCCACCCTGGAATAAGACTTTGCGGTCCCCGGATTCGGCAAAAGGTGCGAAGCCGATGAGAAGATAGTCGTTGAAATCGTAAGAAAGGCCGCCGGAAGCGTGCCGGCGGACCCGAATCTCGAACTCGGCATGGCAGATTTTTCGGGTGGGAAGTAGCAGCGAAGTGAGAAATAAACGGTCCTCGCCATCTTCGTCGAAGCGCCGGTAGTGGAATCTCCGATATGCTACAGCGACTCTATTTGCGAGGAGTCTGGGGCTCGGCATTGCAGGTTTGGAGGGCGGGCTGAAATTGTCTTCTTTGCCCTGAATAATTTTGTGGATGGGGCCGGTACAGGCGTGGGCCGGTAAACCCACGGCCACCCCTGCAATAAACACCAGTACAGGTCGGTTCAGGTGGGCCAGTGTAACACTTCTGTAACTTATACGCCCGTTACTCGCTCGCCGCAACCTGTCCCTGGATCCAGGCGCGCGCGGAACTCCAATCGCGCTTCACCGTTTTTTCCGAGATGCCGAGAGCGGCTGCTGTTTCTTCCACGGTCAGGCCGCAATAAAATCGCAGTTCAACGATCTTGGCTTGGCGTTCGTCCCAGGAAACCAGTTGTTCCAGCGCGCGATCCAGCGCGATGAACTCCTCGGAACGTTCGCGCACCAATTCCAAGACATTCTCCAGTTCCACCTGTCGTTGTCGATTCGGGCGTTTGGCGGCGGAACTGGCGCGCGCGTAATCCACGAGAATGCGGCGCATGGTGCGCGCGGCGGAAACATAAAAGTGGGCGCGGTTTTCCCATGGCGTAGCTTTGGTTCCGAATAGCTTCAGGTAGGCTTCGTTAACCAGAGCGGTGGGTTGCAGCGTGTGGCCGCCCCGCTCACCGGAGAGGTGGCGCGCCGCGAGTTTGTGCAACTCGCTATAGATGCGCTCCAGCAGACGCTCTTCGGCTTCGGGCTCGCCTTGCCGGGCATCATACAAAAGCTGCGTGATGTCTCCCATGTTTTATTTATCATGCGCAAATTCTCGGGAAACAGGGTCATCGCTTAGATTCTTTTCGGGACTATTTTGACCCCGCTTTCCTAGAGCTCTCGCATGTAAGTGTGAAAGAGTCTTAGCGCGGGTAAGTGCCAGTCCCGAGCGCCCACCACAGGAGGACGAACATGTTTCTAATGAAACACAGGATGACGATGGGTTTGATCGTTTGCGCGGCTGCGATTGTGAGTCAATCAGTTGCGAGGGCCGGTACGTTGGATTTTAAGGACTGGACCAACACTTCCAGCGGCGGCAACCAACTGTGGAGTAACACCAGTAGTTCTGGAACCGTTGTGGGGACGAGCGTCTGTCCGGGCTGTTGGTTTGCCCCCACGGGCACCTTCGGAGTGGCGAATGCGATCGACCCGCCGGGGCCGATCAGTTTCACGACCGAATTCAACGCGAATGGAAACGTTTCGGGCTCGTCAGTCAATTTCGTTTTCTCTAATAACTATGGCTGGGGTACCGGAGGGGAACTAATTCTTGGGAATATTCATAACTATTTTGAGTACACACTTTCCGCATTCGACTTTCTTGGTGTTCCGATCGACGTCAATACAGCATGGACTTATGTCACGGAATATCCCGATGGTACGCCGGGCCAATTGGGATACTTCTCTACAAGTCCAACTACAAGATGTGCTGGCGGGGCCGCGTCCGGTGTATGCATGCCGGGAACAACATCTTCGGAGAACTTCTACGTCTCCGACTCCACCGCACAGGCAAATAGCGGTCAGGGAGGTGTTCTCGTTTTGAGCGGTCTGGTAGGTGTCGGGAGAATCCAGTTGACTCTCGCGTCTAGCGATCTCGCCCTAAATGGACACGGATCGGACTTTATTCTCTTCAACGTTGGTACTCCTGTTGCGAGCGATGCGCCGGAACCCGCATCTTTTATTTTGTTTGGGGCTGGTCTTGCCGCTTTTAGCTATCTAAAGAAGCGCCGCCACAGGGCCTGAGCCGACCGATTCGGGCGTCGCTTTACTTGCGAAAGATCAGGATGTGTTGCTGAGGGAGTGTCTCGATGACTTTGTCGAAGCGGAAGCCTTCGGGAATCAGTTCGTCCTTTACGCCCTGCACGGTCATCTTATGTTCTTCGCGAATCGGAACGTTCGGATCTTCTTTGCGGTACTCAAGGAGCACAAGACGTCCGTCCGGCTTGAGCGATTCGCGGATGTGCCGAAGCATGGCCTGCGGCTTTGAAAACTCATGATATACATCCACCAGTAGAACCAGATCCATTGTGTTGGCCGGGAGATGCGGATCGTCTTCGCCGCCTAACACCGTGGTCACGTTACCGATTTTCTTGCGCGCCATGTTGCGCCGGAGTTGGTCCAACATGGGCTGCTGAATATCGTTCGCAAAAACTTTGCCGTTCGGCCCGACGCGCTGGGCCAGCTTTCCCGTGAAGTACCCGACTCCGGCTCCGACATCGGCGACGACGGAACCTGACGCGATCCCGATGGCGTCGAGAGCTTGATCGGGATGCTCTTCGCTGGCGCGCTCGGGACGGGTCAGCCAATCCGAGCCGCCCACGCCCATGACACCGGCATACGGGCGCTTGGTAATCGGATGCACGTCTTGTCCGCAACCAGGAAGAGCGAATAGCAGGAAGAACAGCGCGGCGCGTGGCATCTCCTATCAGATTAGCGGGCGCGGTAAGATGATGCCGAAAGATGCCGCCTTCCCGATTGCTGTGCTTCCTCATTGCGGTGTCGCTGCACGCCCAAACTCGTGATGTTTCCATTCAGGTCGAATACGGTAAGCTTCACGCGAATGAGTGTGGGAGCGGCGGCCCGGTTGTGGTCCTGGTTCACGATGGTGTCGTAAACTCCAAGGTTTGGGACGGCGTGATGCCCGCCCTTTGTGCCAAGTTCCATGTCATTCGTTACGACAGGCGCGGGTTCGGCAAGTCGCCAGCCGCGACAACGTGGTACTACGAGACTGACGATCTAGACGCAGTGATACGGCACGCACAAGCCTCGCCGGTGTTTTTAATTGGTAGTTCGCATGGAGGGGAAATTTCGATCGACTATGTTCTATCGCGACCCAATCCCGTTATGCAACTCATTCTGGTCGGAGCGGTGGTAAGCGGCATGCCGTTTTCGCAACACTTCCTTGATCGCGGGACCAGCGGCTTTGTCTCGGTCGACTCGATTGTGCGGGACAAATATTTGGTAGCGTCTGAGAACGTCAAAGCGAAACAACAGCTTTCCGCGCTTTTAGCGGAGAGCCCGCAAGACCTGGGCAACTCCGGTTTTGTTTTGTCTTCCAAACCCGCTCTTCCGCGCCTGGGCTCTATTACGATTCCAGTGCTGATCATCACGGGAGAAGCGGACATTCCCGACGTCCATGCGCACGCGGGAGCGATA
>CAXSIG010000144.1:0-9725 GCA_964237255.1 uncultured Bryobacteraceae bacterium | reverse complement strand
CCCGTTTAATTCAATCTCGACTTGCTCCGGGACAGCCCCGCGCAGGACGCGAATTTCTCGGGGCAGGTTTTCATGCGATCGAACCGCCGCGTCGTTGCGCGCCACGATTCCCGCTGGCGCAAACAAATCCTCCAAGACACCCGCGATGGTTTCCGTCGCTTGATCCATCCCTTGATCCAGCATCTGGACCGAGAAGTAGTCACCATAGCGATCGATGACAAGGCCCGGCAGAAAGTCCGCTTCCCCGTGAACCAGGCGATAACTTGTGGCGCCCAACAACACCCGCTTCCGGTGAGCCAACGCAGCCAACAGCCGCTCGCGAAAATACGCCGGACCGATTTCGACCGGCTTGCGCGACAGCATCCGCAACGCGATCTGGGAGGAAGAACTGAAGTGCGCCGTTCCTATCGGACGGCCGTTACGCTCTGTTACCAGGACCGTGTCACCCGGTTCGGCATCGGCGCGATCCACTACATCGCTCGAAAAAATCCAGGGATGTCCGCTTTCCCAACGCGCCGCTCCTTTGCGGTTTACGGTGACAGCTTTCAACTAAAAACCGCTAGGGACGATATGAAAGCTTTCGCGCCACTCGGCTCCGGCGGCGACCGTCTGCAATGCGTTGTACTTTCCGTCGTGATGGAGATTCATTGCGTTCGTCAAACCAGCCATGGGCTCAAAGCAGATGAAATTTTTTCCGGGCGGCGCATAAACGACGGCAACCGGATATTTTGGACCATAGACCACTGTGATTTTTTCCGCCGCGCCCTGAACGGAGAATTGAGCGTTCGGCGCGAGCCCTGTGAAGACGTCGTCCAACTGAGCTCCGGCCAGCGGAAACGGATCGGCAAAATCCATTGGCTTCGTTTCGCCGGTTGGAACCAGGACCTTCGATAGCATTACGTGCTCTTTCGCAGGCAGATGCGCTTTCCATTGATCGCGCGGAGAGTCGTCCAACTGAAAGTAGGGATGGAACCCAATTGAAACCGGCATCGCTTCCGCACTCAAATTTTTCAGCGCAGTTTCCACTTCCAATTCGCCATCGTGGAGTTTGTAAGTCATCTCAATCGTGTGGGCGAAAGGGAATTGAGCCATCAGTTCCGGATGTTTCCAAAATTCCAGCCTGCTAGTAACATAGGCGCTCTTTCCATCCGCTTTTGCCTCCACCACAGTCCAAAGAGAGCTATAGGAAAGCAGTCCATGAATAGGCAGGCCGTTGCCGTCTTTATTGAAATTTTTCAGGTTCTCGTTTAATGTGTACTTTTTTCCGTTTGCATAGAAAGCGGTCTGATCCAACCGGTTCGCCCATGGCCCCAGGAACGGAACACCGCACAAACCGGGACGCTTCTGAAATTCGCTGAGCGACTTATAAGGAAAGTAAAGAATCGGCTTTCCGTTCACCTTCATGTCATAGGCGATATTGCCAACTGACGGCACAATGGAAACTTCCGTCTTTTTCGCCGCGTCGTGCAGCTTGATTACTTCAATTCCGTCCACAGACGCGCGATCCACCGCGTACTGTGCCGCTTCCGCATTTGCCATAAGTAGGAAAAACAACGCTGCCGCATTGCAAGGCCGCCGATGTGTCACGATCCAGTTTACGCCGAAGCGGTCCCAGCAAGTCGATAACAGGCGCCACCGTCCGCTTTGGCCCTGTACATGGCGCGATCGGCCGCCCGTACAAGAGTAGTAGCGTCCGTTCCATCGGATGGGTACATGGCAATACCGATACTTACTCCCAGATCGAAGTCGGAGTTCTCTACGTGCACAGGCTGGTTGAGAGACTCACACAAGCCGTCCGCGATTTCCGTCGCTTTTTCCTTCGTAACCCTTTGGGCAAGAACGATGAATTCATCGCCCCCGATTCGGGCTAACGTCGCATTGGAAGGTAGTGTGAGACTCAAGCGTTTCGCGACGAACTGCAGGAGTCGATCTCCCACGGAATGGCCCCCTTGCGTATCGTTCACCGACTTGAAACGGTCCAAGTCCAAATAAAGGACAGCGAAGCTTTCCGGCGCTGCAGAGGATAGGTATTCGCCAAGCTCTATTTCGAACCGAAGGCGATTGGGAACCTGTGTGAGTGAGTCGATTCCCGCCAGTTCCGATAGCTTCTCATTTGCCTTCGACAAGGCTCGAGCGGCAATTCGTAACTCCATCTCATCCACCACGATGGCGGCAAGATCGGTGAGGATTTCTCGTTGATTTTCAGAAAGCGGCTGACGAGGCTGGTTGTCTAAAACGCAGAGCGTGCCCAGATTTAGGCCTCTTGGATTGCGAAGCGGAGCACCGGCATAGAAACGAATATTCGGGTAGCCAACAACCAGCCCATTGTTCCGAAAGCGTTCGTCTTCCAATGCGTTTGGGATGCAAAAAACGGAGTCGCCGAGGATCGTAAACCCGCAGAATGCCAAATCTCGATCCGTTTGAGTAACCTCTAAGCCAACCGCGGATTTGAACCACTGACGACTTTCATCCAATAACGAAACCAGACCGACTGGTGCACCTAATAACCGGGAAGCTAACCGGGTAATACGGTCATAGGCGATCTCTGGTGACGTATCGAGAATCTCGTAACTTTTTAACGCCGTTAACCTCTCCCATTCATTCCAGGGAAGTGGCGCTGTCATCCGATTTCGATTCTATCGCATTGTACGAAGCGGCACAGTTTAAATCTAGTAAGAGTACTTGTTTAGCTACCGTTTCCAGACGATCGTACTATCTCCGGCTCCTGTACCTGTAATGTGCAACTGTTCGGTTGCCGTCCTACCGTCTGGGCCAGGAGTAAAACGCATGATTAGCTTGCTTGAGCCGTCCGGCAGTTCTTTTTCGCCGATCAATGTTTTGCCTTCCCATTTACACCGGACCGATCCAGCAACCGGACCGGAAACTGGATGAAAGCGACCGTCTGTTTTGCACTCCGTTTCCAACATGCGCTCATCGCTCGGAGTCTTGCTCGTCTGAGCGATTCGGAGTAGATTACCCTTTTTAGTAAAGGTTAAAGACATGGAGTCCGGTGCGGCATGGGTTCCGAAGTCGGAGTGTGTTGCGTCCATAGTCCAAGTTCCGACAATGTCGGGGTGGTCCGCAGCAAACAGCAAACCGGAAGCAAGAACCACAACAGGTAATCTCACGAGGAGCAAGGATGCATCTTGAGTTCCATCCGCCGCGCGGAGGAGAATATTGTTGTTGCGCTGCATCAACCAGTCGCGAAAGTTTCTAATTTTCGTCTCTTCAGTGGCGCTGGCTCAAAGTGTCTTGCCAACCAACCTAGCCGAGAAAATCTTAACGGCGGAGGCCCGTTCGCCGATGGAATGCCAGGTAACTCCGGTTCAACCAGCCCTGGATTTCGGATTTCGCTTTCTTTCAGGTTACGTAGTCCGGGCATCTCTTAAGCAATACGGTGGAAGTGGGCACATTTGGACGGCTATCACGCGAATCCAGACCGAACTTGGCGGACAGCCGGTCTACTTGTTAGACCGGCTAAATCTTCCGAATGTAACCGACTCCAATGCGAGCGGGGAACTCGGCGGCGGATTCGTCTTGGGCGAAGGACGGTATCGAGTCTCGTTCGAGTTAATCGACAATCAAGCCCGATCTTGCCACGCTGAATGGACGATCCAGGCTAAATTGAACGGATCTGCCCGCAATGTAAAAGTAGCGCTTAAACCAGGAACCATCGATGCAATTTCGCTGAACTCTTTACGGTCCCGAAAAGCGCGGGGAGACGCTCCAGCCGGCAAGTTGACCGTCCTGCTGCATGCGGCTCCTTTTTCACCGCGCTCAATGAAGATACCGCCAAATGACGCTATGGTCCTGCTGGCCGCTCTTTCCTCGCTCATTGACATGGCCCCCGCGCGTTCCGTTCGGCTGGTGGTTTTTAGCTTGGATCAGCGGAAGGAGATTTATCGACGGGACCACTTCACACTAGATCAACTGGGAAGAGTTCGTCAGGCTCTGTTCAATTTGCAACTGGCCACGGTCGATTATCGCCAGCTAAGCCAAGGCGGTTCGGCGGAGCTGTTGCAACACTTGGTAACGGATGACTTGCGGAGTGCCGATCCTTCTGCCGCAGTTGTCTTTTTGGGACCGCATTCGCGCTCGTCGGAAAATTCGGCTGTTGAGATTCCAGCAGCACAGGGCTCTACGCCCAAATTCTTCTACTTGGAATACCAGTCTCCTCGAAGGATGACCGCACGGGGCTCATCGGAAGACGAATTCCTGGGTGCAGGAGATTTCATGGCCCGGCAAACGCAAGAGGCCACTTCCAGAACCGTCGCGGATACGTATGGTGACGGCAGGTTTGTCATTCCGAAGCCGGCGCAGCCAAGTCCCCTATTTCGCCCTTCACAGTTTTACGCGACACGCGACAGTATTCACAACACAATATTGAAGCTCAAAGGAAAAAGGTTTATCGTCAGCACCCCGGTAGAATTTGCACGCGCCATGGAACGGATCGCAAAGGCGAAGAACGAATAAGTATCTGTCCCAATCGTATTAGAGTAAATAGACCCTGTGAAATCCGTCCGGCTTTTAATCGCCTGTACAGCCTTGCTCTCCGTCTCTTGCCACAGGCAGGACGTAGCGGCGAAGAAAACGGACGCTGCGCCTGTTCCGGTGACGGTTGCTCCGGTGAAGTTGAAGCGGATTGTACGCAATGTGGATGCAGTTGGCTCGCTCTTCCCGTATGAAGAAGTTACCGTCAGCTCCGAGATAGATGGCCGTGCCATCGAGGTTACGGCCGATCTTGGCGACCATGTTTCAAAAGGTCAGATTCTGGTGCGGATCGCCGATGAAGAACAGCGCTACCTGCTTGCGCAAAACGAAGCGCAGTTGAAGCAAGCGCTCGAGAAACTCGGACTGAAGGGCGAGACGGAAAGCGTCAAGGATTTGAAGCAGACCCCAGAAGTACGCCGCGCCCAAGCCGATCTGACCGATGCCGACCAGCGCTTCAAGCGTGCGCGGGACCTGGTGGCTCAGGGCATAGCTTCACGACAGGATCTCGATCAAGCGCAGGCGAAATTGCAGTCCACCCAAGCGGATTACGAAAGCACCCTGAATTCGGCTCGCAACTTAGTGCAAGAGATTGAACGGACGCGCGGAGCGGTAGAACTGCAGCGTAAGAAATTACGTGACACCGCGATTCGAGCGCCTTTTGACTCCCAGGTGAAGGAACGCATGATCAACGCCGGAACCTACGTCAAGGCCAGCACGCCTGTATTCGCGCTTGTAAAGATCAATCCAATACGCATGCGGATTGAAGTTCCCGAGCGGATGGCGCCATGGATCAAGAATGGACAGGTCGCGGATGTAAGTCTCGAAGCATATCCGGGTCACAACTTTGAAGGCAAGGTTTGGCGTATCTCTCCGACGGTAGACCAAGCGAAGCGGACCTTCGTAGTGGAAGCGTTAATTGAGAATTCCCGCGGCGAACTAAAACCGGGCTCATACGCGAAAGCAACGGTACATACGGCGCGTAACGAAACGATTCGAATTGTACCGACGTCGTCACTGAATTACGTGTTCGGGGCAAACAAGGTTTACGTCGTGAAGGACAATGTCGTCGATGCTCGCGAAGTGAAGCTTGGAGATCGATTTGGCGATGAGGTGGAGATCGCAGAGGGTATCGCGGACGGCGATCAAGTTGCCACTTCGCAGATCAGCCGCTTAGAAACGGGAACCCACGTAGTCGTAAGTGGCACGCCAGTTGCAGTCCAGTAGTTCGGAGGCAGAGACAATGAAACGGTTTGCAGCGGCGGCGGTTCTCTTGGCTGGAGGTTTATTCGCTCAGGATCCGAATCACCGGACTTATGAAGAGCAGAAGCATCACGATCATAAGGAAACGCAGAAGAGAGTAGGCGGCGGTGCAGTTGGTGGAGCGGTAATCGGCGCTTTAGCTGGCGGCGGTAAAGGCGCTGTTATCGGCGGAGCGGCCGGTGCGGGCACCGGAGCGGTTGTCGATGCCCACAAGCGTGAAGAATCCCACCGGAAGAACCCAAACTACTAAGAGTTAGCGAGCTGTCTGTTCTTTTGGTTCGGCGAGATAACCAACAATAGTATCTTTGCGAACTTCGTTCACAATGATTTCGTAAGGTTGTCTCGCGCGAGCCATGATGAATTGAATCGGCTCGTTAATCGTACGGTCTTTCTTCTCTGTATGCTTGTCATCTGCAATCAGCTCAAAAGTAAATCGGTTTTTCTTGGGATCCGCCTTTTTGAGCAGCATCGAAACTGTGCCAATCTTCTGAGGAGCTTTTCCTTTGGGAAGCGTGAACTCCACATAGTTCCGTTCGCCTAGCCGCTTCAGCATGGCCAGCTCCTTCCCATTTGTCGCTACGTAGCCGCTTGTGACTCCCAGATCTCCGGTCACCTTCTTCAAATCCACAATCGTGCGTTCCAAATTGCTCTGCGTGGTAGCGACCTGGGTTTTCACATTATTTACATCGCCAGATACATCAGCAAGTTTGGCGGTGGCGGTATTGGCTGTGTTTTTAACATCTGATAATTCTCCAGCCACTTTCTGAGTTTCGGCTGCAACAGCGCGTTGTTCTTGTTCCAGCCGTTTTGCCTGCTGCTCCGTATAGCTGAGAGCTTCACGCTTCACTTGGCTAGCCGTACTATTCGCCTGTGCGCGGGCAACCTCCAAGTCTCCACGCAAGGTGTCGAGGTGCTTCCTGTTGGTAGCCACAACCTGAGAGGAGTTTTCCTTCAGCTCAGCCACCTCGCTTTCAATGGCCTCACGCGTTTTCAGGCCTTCGGCCTTCATGTCGTGTAACTGTACAAAAAGGTAAACGTTCGAGACAAGTAGTGCAGCCAAGGCGCCACCGACCAGTGCCGTCTTTACATTCGACCCCGCCGGCTGCTGTGGAGGGATGTAATATCCGGTTTGCTCACTCATAACAAAAGTATAGATGTTGTGGCGCCCGGTCCCGTTACTGGGAAAGCTCTATAGCCATTCCGCGGGTGGCCGGAACAGCTTCGATTCCGTATGCCTTCAGGATGGTTTGAGACAAAGCGGCTGACGATCTGGTCTCGCCATGTACCAGGAAGATGCGTTTCAGGGATTTAGCCATAGGTTCTAGCCACTTGATTAATTCGTCGCGGTCTGCGTGTCCGCTAAGTGCTTGAAGGCTGGTGACTTCCGCACGGACATATTTCTGTTCGTTCAGAATATTCACGACGGGTACATGGTTCAATAGTTTTCGTCCCAAGGTGTTGTCGGCCTGATAGCCGGTGATCAAAATGGTATTTCGCGCGTCCTCAACATTATTCTTAAGGTGATGCAATACCCGGCCTGCTTCGCACATTCCTGAGGGCGAAATAACAATGAACGGACCTTGCATAACGTTCAGCTTCTTCGATTCTTCCACGTCTCGGATGTACTGAAGCGATTCGAAACCGAACGGATCGCCCGCGGCGAACAGTTTCTTAATATCGTCGTCATAGCATTCGGGGTGGGCCTTGTAGACATCGGTCACGTTGACGGCCAGCGGACTGTCGACGAACATGGGCACTTTCGGAATGCGGCCCTCATTTGCTAGTTGGTGAAGCAATACCACTAACTGCTGCACTCGGCCTACAGCGAACGCGGGCACAATGAGACGCCCGCCGCGCCCGATTGTCCGATTAACCGTTTCCTCCAGCTTTGCGATTACCGTCTCATCTTCGTCGTGCAGACGGTCGCCATAGGTGCTCTCCATAATCAGGTAATCGATAGCCGGTAGTGCATCAGGATCCCGGATAATCGGTAATCCCGGTCGCCCCAGGTCACCTGTAAAAGCGAGCTTGACGCCTTCGGCTTCCAGAACCATGGACGACGAACCCAGCATGTGGCCCGCGTCGTAAAGCCGGTAGTGAAAGCCATCTGCTATCTGAGTGTCCTGATAGTACGGGACCGGTTGGAAGAGCTTCTGAGTGGCATCTGCATCGGCTTGCGTATACAACGGGACCACGGGTGCATCACCAGGCTTTTGATGCCTGCCCAGGTAGCGCGCGTCCTGCTCCTGGATGTGCGCGGTATCGGCAAGCATGGAGCGGCACAGATCGATACTGGCGGGGGTCGCACGAATTGCCCCGTGAAATCCATTTTTCACAAGCAACGGCAAGTTGCCGCTATGGTCGATGTGCGCATGTGAGAGCATGACACCGGCAATTCCTGCAGGATCAAAGGGGAAATTGCGATTCTGTTGTTCCGCTTCTTTACGACGTCCTTGGTACATGCCGCAATCCAGCAGGTAGTCGCGGCCGCTCACAGTCAGCTGGTGCATGGAACCCGTTACTTCCCCTGCCGCTCCCCAAAAAGTAATCTTCATCGCGTCGATGATGTCACATTCTCGTGACCTTTGCCTTTGGTGGGACATCCAAGCGTGTGATGTGGAATTTTATGCGATGCGCCTTGCTGTTCGCCGTCGCCTCCTTTTTGTGGGCGCATGCCGTGATGTTGAAGTCGGACCCACCCGCCGGCGCCACCATCGCGGGCCCGGTGGTACCGGTGTCGCTCCAATTCAACTCCCGTATCGATGCGCGCCGATCGAAACTAGCTGTGGTGACGGACGGAAAAGAAGAGCAGTTGGTGATCGGTCAGCAGCCCTCGCCCGATACCCTCACCAGCGAAATTCGAAATCGAAGAGCGGGGCCGTGCCGGCTAAAGTGGCAGGTGCTGGCCTCTGACGGCCACATTACACGCGGAGAGTTTACCTTTCAGGTGAAATAGCGACCCGTGGCGCAACTGCTGGATGTATTCGGCTTTCTTTCAGTAGTCCTGCGGGGCGTAACGCTTGCCTTCCAGAGTCTTGCGATCGGCGGCGTGGCGTTTTCGCTCTGGGTCTTACGAAGTCGCGATATCCTTACGGAGCGCGGAATCCGGAATGCCGCCCTCGCTCTAGCCATCGCGCAAGCTTTATATCTTGCCGTCGATTCGGCGGTCCTTGTGGGGACGACCGGACTGTCTTTAGGAAATCTAACCGGGGCGAACTACTTCCTGGCCGGCAGTGCGACCATCATCGGCAGCTTGATCCTTGCTGCGTTTCCGGTGGGAGTCTCTATGTGGATCCCGTCCGCGCTCATTGTAGGCGGAACGCTGGCAACAAGCCATGCTGTCGCGCGTATGGATGGCCGATTCCTGCTCGCGTCACTGACGCTGCTTCATCAAGTAACCACGGCTATCTGGATCGGCGGACTACCATATCTGGTTTTCTCCCGGCGACCCGCCAATGATCCGGTATGGAAGCGCTTTTCAACCCTGTCGATCATTTCGGTCTCCGTTTTAGCGGGAGCAGGCTTTGCGCTTTCGTACTTTTATGTTGGCTCCGTTCGCGCTGTTTACGGCAGCGCCTACGGAGTCATGGTAGTGGCCAAGGTGTTGTTGTTCGCGGTTCTGCTTGCTCTAGGAGCGGCAAACTATTTTGCGGTAGAGGCGGGCAGTCTTCTGTCGCGGCTGCGGGCTGTTGGCGAAGCGGAAATCGGCGTCGGTTTTTGTGTGATATTTGCGGCGGCGTCTCTCACATCACAACCTCCGCCGGTGGACATTCCTTCAAACCTCATCGCCGGCGCGGTGGTGGCGGAGCGGATGGATCCGCGTGTACCGAGATTCACCACCCCACCCTTTTCAAGCCAGCACATGATTCCGGAGGAGCGCGACCATAACGATTCGGAGTGGTCCGAGTATAACCATCACTGGGCCGGCTTGATCGTGCTGTCCATGGGCGCGCTGGCGGTGCTTCACAGGACCG
>CAXSIG010000143.1:4613-9772 GCA_964237255.1 uncultured Bryobacteraceae bacterium | reverse complement strand
GTATACACGCGCGTGCAAACACCGCGCTTCTGGGGGCAACTCTGCAGAGCGGGGCTCGCAGTTTTCCAGCGCGGCGGTTTCCGCCCGTTGCGCACAAGCTGATTAAAAGTCGGCACGAAGGTTCCCTTTACGGTCTTGAATCAAAAATCTAAAATGTGGGGCTTGCTGAACTGCGTGGAAAACTTGACCGATCCATACCAGACGGTGGAGAAAATCACATCGCCAGCAGCGGGACCGGCCCCCGGCCGGACCTTCCTAACTTCAGAAAGGTGGTAGCTCGGGAGCAGAAAGCTTACTCGCCAAACCTTACGAATATAGCGGATAGAATCCGGATCTGTCAACAACCAAGCCGGATATTGATATAGAGCCGCAAGACCCTATGCAATCGGACTCTCGTCGTCTGTCGATTCCACTAATTTATCGACCCGAATTCGATAAATTGCCTGTTTGCCATGCCTGTCGCTTTGAAACAGCACCGACTGGCTGTTCGGGCTAAAAACAGGTGAGACCCCGGCCGGATCCGACGACTTATGCTCACACAGCGTGAACTCGCGCCGTGTAATCCGCAACAGAAGCAAAACATATGGCGACGCCTTGCTGCGGCTGGCGCCGACGAAGACCGATGAGTCCGCATTAATTCCGAACTCCGCAAATTGGCTCGTTTTTGCCAGCAGACGGTCCGCGTTCTCGTCTGGGGTGTACTCCCGCATCACCGTGTCGCGAAGATAGGCGAATGTCTTCCCCTGCGGCGTCCACTGCACCGTTTCGATCTCCGGCTGCGTAATGGCGTCAAGTTTAAACAGCCGGTTGCCCTGCCCCGTGAAATTGACCAAGCCGGGCGCGCCATCCGCTCGAACGTAAAGGACTTGCGCGCGGCGAGGCCGAATCGCGGCCAGAACCGCGCCATCGGACAGTGTGGCAAGCGTTGTGAGACTCGGCTTGGCACCCAGCCAGGCCAATTGGATTTTTTTACCCGCCGCGAAACTGCAATATTGCGAATCTTCGGAGACGGACGGAACACCGCTCCTGTCCACAGCCGCCGCGACGGTCCTGGTTCGACCACTCCAACCGGAGGCCGCCAGAGTGTCGCCATCGCAAAACACAAAACCGGAATCGTTCGGCAGCAGCGCGACGGAACGCGGGTCCAGATTTTCAGCTTCGGTTATCTGGCGCGATTCCCCGGACTTCATATCCATCCGGTAGACCTGGAAATTCCCGCCCCTGTCCGATGAATAGATCAGGAAATTACCGCGCCGCGCAATCCCGTGGCGGGGCAGCACGCTGGTATGAGCCGGATCGGTCAGCCGGAAAACTTCGATTTCCGTGGAGGGATCGGGATATCGGCGTTGTTCCGAGGGAAAAATTGCTCCCGCAAACAGCGCAAGAAATTTCCGGCGTTGCATCTACTTTCAGTGTACGGCTGAGTAACCTGGCGGATGGGCTATGCCTTCACGGTGTGAGCGGAAACAGCGGTAGCCGCTTCCACGTTCCCGTTACCGTTCGCTCTGGCTCCGCGTCCGATTCCCGCGTAATCGAAGCCCGCCCGCCTGGCCACTTCCGGATCGAACAAGTTGCGTCCGTCCACCAGGACAGGATGAGCCATCCGGCTTGCCAGATCCGCCAGATCCGCTTTCCGGAATTCGGGCCATTCGGTAACCAACACCAACGCGTCGGCCTTGGCGGCAACTGTTGTGACATCGGGACAATAAATCACACGCAACGAAGGATGCTGTTCCCGGCAGGCCTGCATAGCGACCGGATCGTAGACGCGCACCCTAGCTCCCATTTGCAACAGTTTCTCGGCAATCTGTAAACTTGGCGCGTCACGCAGATCGTCTGTGTTCGGCTTGAAAGCCAAGCCCAGCAGCCCGATTGTTCGGCCCTTCAGGATGTAGAGCTTCTCTTGTAGTTTTTGGATCACCAAATGCCGCTGCTGCCGGTTGACCGCCAGAGACGATTCCAGAAGCCGGGCTTGATAACCGTACTCACCGGCAATATGAAGCAGGCTCTGAACGTCTTTCCCGAAACAACTGCCGCCCCAACCGATGCCGGCATTCAGAAAGCTCAACCCTATTCGCGAATCGAACCCAATTCCACTCATCACTTCCAGCGCATCGGCACCCACTTTTTCGCAGATGTTCGCCATTTCATTCGCGAAGCCGATCTTCATCGCGAGAAATGCGTTGGCCGAATACTTGATCATTTCCGCGCTGGTCAGTGTCGTAGTGACCAACGGCACCTGAGTCATCCACTCCGGCCGCTGAAACGGAGCGGGCGGCTCAAAGGTTTGCTCGATCAAAGCTTTATAAAGCTCGCGCAGCAGGTCGATGGTCTGGCGATCCTCACTCCCCAGGACAATGCGGTCGGGAAAGAGCGAATCGGAAATGGCAGAGCCTTCCCGTAGAAATTCCGGATTACTCGCCACGCCAAAGCGAATACCTTGATGGCCGGTGGATTCGATACCCTCACGCACCAGCATCTCCACCAGATTCCCGCATCCTACCGGCACGGTAGATTTATTGACGACCACGCGATAACGGGAACTGTCCATCGCAGCGCCGATACTACGGGCCGCGGCTTCCAGGTAGGACAGATTCGCTTCGCCGCTGGCCTGTGACGGAGTCCCTACAGCGATAAAGATCACATCGCTCTTGGCTACCGCCGGGCCTAGTTCCGTTGTGAACTCAACACCTCCGCGTCGATCCGCCAGCGGAAGTAACTCGGCAAGATTCGGCTCATAAATGGGGATCTCGCCGGCCTTTAACTTCGCTATCTTAGCGGCGTCCGTGTCTACGCACGTGACGCTATGTCCCAAGTAAGCGAGACAAACTCCCGTGACTGTCCCGACGTAGCCGGTGCCGATTACCGTAACTTGCATGTAACCTCCTAGTTTATCGTTCCGGCTGGTCTACCGTTTCGGCGCGTCCAGGATGGGCAGCAGAACGCTATCCAAGTTATCGTCCGTAAGCGACGAAAACTTTACATTTTTATGCAAGCTCCATTGCTCCACATGTGTGAGCGCTTTGCCCGGACCCAAGTGTTCGATCGGTCCTAGCGTTTCCATCTCCAGCATGTCGTTACGCGTAAAGATTTCGAAGGAACTGCCCATGTCGGGATACGAGCGATTCGCTTCCGCCTGGTAGCGTTTCACGAACAGATCGCTGCCCAGCAGGTAAGCGGCCCACGTGTTCAGGTTGAAGTGGCCCAGCTTTTGGGGCGTGGTGTTTTGGGGATCCTGCTTGAGCGTCAGATACTTCTTGGTGAGTTTCAGACGCGGGTCGGTAAAGTCTGTGAACGCCCACATGATGAGCGGATTCGTGGGAGGCAAAACATCAGGGTGCTTGCCACGCGGAGGGAAGCCTGTGATGCCCAGCCCGTTCTGGGCCATCATAGAGAGCGCCCACGCCGCCACGTCTTGCGTCGTCTTTCCCGCATTGCGAATCTGGTGGCGAACGGTTACGGCGCTGCCGGTCGGGGCCAGCGTAACTTGAATCTGCTTTTCGAAACCAGTGAGGGGTTCCACCGGCTCCGTGGCTGTTAATACGCCGTTCTCGACCGTTACATGTACCGGACCGTTATCCGGCGCGTAGGTGCGAATGGAATCTTCAGGCGCCGCCCAAATCCGATGTCCTCCGCGTAGCTGCCAAGTGGCTTCCCCGCTTTTTCCTAGCGTCTCTTCGTATTCCTTGAAAAGATTTTTTCCTCCCACGAAACCGTACCGCATGATGCGCGGGCCGATATCGGAGGTGACAATCAGTTCCACCTCGCCGTTTGAAACGCGGTAGCAGTTCGGCCAGCCGCCGTACGGGACTTTCTCGATTTTGACTTGAGCACTCATGGTTAGGACGCTGAGAATGAATAATGCGGATGCGCGGAACATCTGGAAACCTATACTATGCCTTCACGGCAAGCACCGCGTCCACTGGTTTCCCCGTGCGTACTCCGATCACTTCCGCGAAGCCCGCGTTGCGTAATAACCCGGCGTATTCCGGCAGGCTTCGTTCGCGCCCTTCCGTGCACATCAGCATATTGAGCGATTGCATGTGAACGTGTACCGGGCCATGCAGATCGTCATCCAGAAGTTTTTCCGCCAGTAACAGCCCGCCTCCGGAGGGTAAACTCTCAAAAGCTTTTTGAACTAACTCAACTACTTTCGGCTCGGACCAATCGTGGAGAATGCGCCCCATTGTGTAAAGGTCGGCGGCCGGGAGTTGGTCTGTGAAGAAGTCGCCCGGCACCGTACGAATCCGGCTTCCGGCGGTTGACGCCTCGATCTGTTCTTTCGCCACCGTTAGCACTTTAGCGAAATCGAAAACAATTCCCTGCATCTGCGGGTAACGTTCGCAAATCGCGATCGTGAGGTGCCCTGTGGCGCCGCCCAGATCGGCGACGGTATGGAACCGGCTGAGGTCGAAAGCGGCGGCCACGGAGGGAGAACTCAGCAGACCGAAGCCATGCATGCCCATGATGAACATACGCATCGCGTCGTCGGTCGGGAAAAAGCTGTCGAAGAGCGGACCGGAAAATCCGAACGTCTGATTCCACCGGTGCGTTCCTTCGCGGACCGCGTCGTCCAGGTGTTCCCACAAACGGTACAGAACATCGTTGGAGTAAAGGATGTAGCCAACCATGCTTTCCGGGCTTTCGCGGCAGAGATATTGATTGGCCTCCGCGCTGTTTCGAAATGCGCCGGCTTCTTCCTGTAGGAGTCCAAGCCCCACACAGGCGAAACACAACCGCGCCGTGGCGCCCGGTTCGCCACCGATCTTAGCCGCGATCCCGGCGGCCGTTTCCGGACCGTTTCGCAATAGTTCAAAAACTCCGAGCTTCATCGCAGAGAACATCGTTTTCGAACGTCGAAACGCATCGATCAAGTCAAGGACGGGAGCGGGGCCAGGCAGACTCACGATCCCCAGTATCTCCCGCTCGTTTGACATACTGACGGAGTGTCAACGAGGGCCGCGCCGATTTTGAGCAAGCGCAACTTTGCGCCTGGTCGCGGCGACTTTTTGTGGCTCGGCGCGGCCATCTTCGCTTTGGTGGTCATTCTCGCCCTGTGTTTCTGGTCTTGGCGCGGAGTGGCAGAGGCAAACCGCGAGGTGAGAGAAACGCAGCGGACGCTAGTGGACATCAGCGCCATTCGAAACCTTGCGCTGGAC
>CAXSIG010000143.1:1418-4603 GCA_964237255.1 uncultured Bryobacteraceae bacterium | reverse complement strand
GCGCGGTGACCCTTGTTCCCGCCCAACTGGAACGACTACGGCAACAGGCGAGCGATTCGACCAAACAGGATGATGTCGACGAGTTGTCGGCGTTGTGGGACAGCAAGCTACACGAGATGAAGCTTACGATCGCGCTGCGGCTCACAAGCGGAATTGAAAACGCTTTGAACAGGGTCAAAACGGACCGCGGCAGACATTTGATGGATGGCATTCGCACGGTCTGCGCCCGGATGGAAGAGACCGAAGTGCAACAGCTTCGGGAACGCTCCGACAAGGCGGAAAAGAAGAATCAGCTAGCTGGTTTGGTCACGGTTCTGGCGAGCATGGGCCTGTTTGGCATTGTCCTGTTCACCAACTTGCGGCTAAAGAGCGAGAAAGACCTTGCCATGGAGGCGAGTCAGGCGAAAAGTACGTTCCTGGCAAACATGAGCCATGAGTTGCGTACTCCGTTGAACGCGATTATCGGTTACAGCGAGATGCTGGAGGAGGAAGCGGCCGACCGCGAAGACGAGTCCGACGTGTCCGATCTGCAGAAAATTCGCGCTTCGGGCAAGCACCTTCTGGAACTCATAAATGCGGTATTGGATCTTTCAAAGATTGAAGCCGGCAAGATGGACTTGTACCTGGAGACGTTCTCGATCGCTGAACTGGCTGGCGAGGTGATCTCACTGGTCCAACCGGCAGCCGAAAAGAACGGCAATATGCTGTTTAAAGAATGCCCGGCGGAGATCGGCTCCATGCGCGCCGACCTCACAAAGATCCGGCAGAGTTTGTTGAATCTGCTCTCGAACGCCTGCAAATTTACGAGTAACGGCAGCGTGACGCTCACGGTTACTCGTGAGGTTCGCGGCGCCGTGGATTGGATCCGCTTTGCAGTCAAAGACACCGGTCTGGGCCTTTCCGAAGCGCAAGTAAGCGGTCTATTCCAGCCCTTCACCCAAGCTGATGCCTCTACTACTCGTAAGTTCGGCGGCACCGGTCTTGGGCTTGCTATTACGCGTCGCTTCCTCGACATGATGGGCGGGAGCGTTCAAGTAGAGAGCCAGCTAGGGCAGGGCTCAACTTTTATTCTTGCGATGCCGGCGAATCCGGCGGGAAAGGCGACGGAACCCTCCGTCGTCTTACAGGACACGACAGGGAAAAAGGAGGTCGGGCGAGTTCTGGTGATCGACGACGATCCCGCCGTTCAAGAAATTGTTGCTCACTCACTGACGAAACAGGGTTTCCGAGTGGAGAGCGCCTTATCCGGCGAAGAAGGCTTGCGCAAGGCGCGCAAATTGCGGCCGAACGCGATCACGTTGGACGTCATGATGCCCGGAATGGACGGCTGGACGGTGCTTGCACGCCTCAAAAGCGATCCGGATCTGGCCGCGATACCCGTCGTGATGCTCACCATCGTGGATGAAAAGAATCGAGGTTATTCGCTCGGGGCCGCCGATTACCTTACCAAACCGATCGAGCGAGATCGCCTTTCCGCGGTTCTCATGAAGTTCCGCAACGCTGCAGTGAACCGAGCGCTGGTGATCGAGGACGATCCCGCGAGTCGCGACGTACTCTGCCGGTTACTGGAAACAGACGGATGGAACGTGCAGCGCGCGCAGAACGGGGTGGAGGGATTGCGGCGTTTGGAGCAAGAAACTCCCGGGGTGATCTTGCTCGATCTGATGATGCCGGAAATGGATGGGTTTGAGTTCCTGCGCCGTCTGGAATCCCGAAACGAGTGGAAGGCGATTCCGGTGGTGGTAGTAACGGCAAAAGAACTGACGGCGGAGGAACGTAACGCTCTGAATGGCCATGTCAGCCGCATTCTGCAGAAGGGCGATTACAACCGCGAAGAACTGCTGGAAGAGGTAAGCAGGCTTGTGATTACACGCATCCGCGGGTAATCCACTGCGTTTGCCATACTGGTCGATGTGCGAATGAGGGACGCACCACTGTTGAGCAAACGCAATTTGACGCCGAGCGGTAGCGACTTCGTCTGGCTAGGCTCGGCGATTTTTGCTTTGATCGTGATTTTGGGCCTGTGTTTTCTCACATGGCGCGGAGTCGCGGAAGCGAATCGGCAGGTGGCGGAAACGCAACGTACGCTGGTGGACATCAGCGCTTTGCGCACGCTGGCTTTGGATGCCGAAACCGGTCAGCGCGGCTTTTTGCTGACGGACAAGATTTCCTATCTGGAACCGTATACGCGTGCCGTGACATTGGTTCCAGCCCAACTGCAGCGCTTACGTCAACACGCTGACGGCAATCCGGAACGGTTGAGAATCGTCCGCGAATTGTCGTCCCTGCTGGATCAAAAACTGAAAGAACTGAAGCTCACCATCACGCTAAGAATCAACAGCGGAATTGAGGATTCGCTAGCGGTGGTTAAGACAGACCGCGGCAAGCAACTCATGAGCAGCATTCGCGCACTCTGTTCCCAGATGGAAGAGGGCGAAATGCAGCAGCTGGGCGACCGTTCCCACAACGCGGAACGGAAGAGCCAGGTCGCCGGCATCGTCACGGTTTTGGCGAGTTTCGGACTATTTGGAATTGTGCTGTTCACTAATTTGCGGCTCAAGGGAGAGAAAGACAAAGCGCTTGAAGCGAGCCAGGCCAAAAGCACCTTCCTGGCCAACATGAGCCATGAGTTGCGCACGCCGTTGAACGCCATCATCGGATACAGCGAAATGCTGGAAGAGGAGGCGGGCGATCGCGGAGACGCTTCGAATGTGGCCGATCTCCAAAAGATTCGCGCTTCCGGCAAGCACCTGCTGGAACTCATCAATGCGGTGCTGGATCTTTCGAAGATTGAGGCCGGCAAGATGGATTTGTACCTGGAGACATTTTCGGTTGCGGAAATGGCGAATGAGGTGATTTCCATTGTGCAACCCGCCGCGGAGAAAAACGGCAACATGCTCTTCAAGACGTGTCCGGCCGACATCGGGTCCATGCACGCCGACCTCACGAAGATTCGCCAAAGCCTGCTGAATCTGCTATCGAACGCGTGCAAATTTACGAATAGCGGCACCGTGTCTCTGGCCGTTACCCGTGAGACGCGATCGAATGGCGATTGGATCTGCTTCTCGGTGAAGGACACGGGGCTCGGCCTTTCCGAAGAGCAGGTGCGCAATCTGTTTCAACCGTTTACACAAGCCGACGCTTCGACTACGCGTAAGTTCGGCGGCACTGGATTGGGGCTGGCA
>CAXSIG010000143.1:0-1408 GCA_964237255.1 uncultured Bryobacteraceae bacterium | reverse complement strand
GCGTTTTGTCGGGATGATGGGCGGCAGCGTCAAGGTGAACAGCAAGCCCGGACACGGATCTACATTCTCGGTTGAAATACCCGCAAACCTGGTGCAGAAGGCATCGGCCGAAGTAGCGGAACCGGCCGCTGTTGCTACACGCGCAGATAAGAAGGATTTAGGTAAGATCCTTGTGATTGACGACGATCCGGTGGTTCAGGAAATCGTGGCGCACGCGCTTACCAAGCAGGGTTTCCGGGTGGAAAGCGCCCTGTCCGGCGAAGAGGGTCTACGCAAAGCGCGGCGCATTCGGCCTGACGCGATTACGCTGGACGTCATGATGCCGGGGATGGACGGCTGGACCGTTCTTGCGCGTTTAAAGAGCGACCCCGATTTAGCCAACATTCCCGTGGTGATGCTTACCATCGTCGATGAGAAAAATCGCGGCTATTCGTTAGGTGCGGCGGACTATCTGACAAAACCGGTGGAGCGGGAGCGTCTTGCGGCCGTGCTGCTGCGTTTCCGAAAGAATACAGTGAATCAGGCCCTGGTTGTGGAGGACGATCCTTCAAGCCGTGACGTGCTGTGCCGATTGCTCGAAAACGATGGCTGGAAGGTACAAGGCGCGCGGAACGGCATCGAAGGTCTGGAGCGGCTGGAACATGAAACACCGGGAGTGATCCTGCTCGACCTGATGATGCCGGAGATGGACGGCTTCGAGTTTTTGCGGCGATTGCAAACCCGGAGCGAATGGAAGGTGATTCCGGTTGTCGTGGTCACGGCAAAAGATCTCACCACCGAAGAGCGCAGCGCTTTGAATGGGCACGTCAGCCGGATTCTGCAGAAAGGCGCATACAACCGCGAGGAGTTATTAGAAGAAGTGAGCCGGTTGGTAATTACGCGGATCCGCGGCTAGTTCTTTCCGGCAAACGTGAACAGGGCCGCGGCTATGATACACGCCATGGCAGCTGCGGACCGCCATCGAAGCGGTTCCGAGAGGTAGAAGTAAGCGAAGACGGAAAAGACCACCAACGTCACGCACTCCTGAATGATCTTCAGCTGATAGGTTGTGAACCTCGCGGAACCCAACCGATTGGCCGGTACCTGAAAGCAATACTCTCCGAGGGCGATCAGCCAACTGAAGAGAATCGCCTGCCAAATTGGGACGTTCTTGTGCTTCAGATGCCCGTACCAGGCGAATGTCATGAAGGTGTTCGAAACAAGGAGAAGTAGGACCGTGACCATAATCCGATGGTAAGGTTCAGGCTTTTTTAAAGTGGTCGTACCCTGAGGCCTTCAGAGGCTTTCCGTTCAGCAGTACTCGTCCCGGTTTACCTGCGATGATTTCACCGATTAACGTAAGCGGAATACCCTCGAAACTGTTGGGGACACGTGTGCGAGGGCCTACGGTGAAGAGCAGTTCGTAGTC
>CAXSIG010000142.1:0-9804 GCA_964237255.1 uncultured Bryobacteraceae bacterium | reverse complement strand
TGCTTCTTGACTGATCGCTCCGGCCTACCGCGCAGCCGGCCGTTTCTTCGGATCGTGCTCGATAGTCTGCTGCGATTGCCGCTTACTTCCCAGATGGTGATGTCCACGCAAGACGACCTGGTTGTGGTTGCCACATCCGCGGCATCGGTGGATCGAAAACGTCAGTTGGAGGCCGCAGGGGTGCGCGTCCTAACTTTCGATGGCGCCGATGGGCGCGTCGACTTACGGCAGACGGTTGATTGGTTGGGCGAACAGCGCTATCTTTCGCTCATGATTGAAGCGGGCAGCAAAGTAAATTGGGCCGTTCTGGAAGCCGAAATCGCCGACAAGGTTTTCTTTTACTACGCGCCCAAGATTTTAGGCGGTACCGAATCTTTGCCTATTGCGGGTGGTTTGGGAAGACGGAAGCGTTCGGATGCCATTCGCGTAGAACGCTTGACGGTACATCCCATTGCGTCGAACGAGTTTGCGGTGGAGGCCTATGTTCACAGGGATCGTTGAGGAGGTCGGAACGGTTCGACAAGCGGGAAATCGCTTGGTGGTCGAAGCGAAACTAGTGGTCGAAGATCTTGTACCCGGCGGCAGTGTCGCCGTGAACGGCGTATGCCTTACTGCGGTCGAGATCGGAGCGGACCATTTCGCTGCCGACCTTGCGCCGGAAACCTTGCGCCGCAGCAATTTGGGCGATCTGCAATCGGGCTCCCAGGTAAACCTGGAGCGGCCGGTAACACTTCAGCAACGTCTCAGTGGGCATCTTGTGCAGGGCCATGTCGATGCCACTGCGGAGATTGAATCGCTCGCGCAACTGCCAAACGGAAATTGGTGGCTGCAAGCGCGGCTCCCCGAAAATCTTCTTCGATATGTTGTAGAAAAGGGGTCGGTCGCCCTGGACGGCATCAGTCTCACCGTCGCCGAACTGGACGGTAACGTACTCTCGGTTGCCGTGATTCCGCACACGTTCGAACATACGGCTTTGCACGCCGCATCCCATAGTCAAAGGCTCAACGTTGAGTGCGATGTGCTTGCGAAACACGTGGAACGTTTACTCAGCTTTCGCTTGGCACAATAAGAACGTGTAACTTTACCGCCTCGACGCGCTCCTAAACAGAAGTACTGTCCAAACTATGTGGATTGTAAGGCTAGCCCTTCACCGACCGTATACGTTTGTCGTCATGTCGGCCCTGATTGTCATTCTGGGCATTGGGGCGATTTTCGTCATGCCGACGGATATTTTCCCGAACATCGATATTCCCGTTGTCACCGTGATTTGGAGTTACAACGGCGTGTCGCCAGATGAGATGGAAAAGCGCATCACGACCATCTCAGAACGCGCCATGACCACCACCGTTAACGACATCGAACATATCGAATCGCAGTCGTACAACGGTGTCAGTGTCGTTCGCGTGTTTTTCCAGCCTTCCGCAAAAGTGGAGTTGGCCATTTCACAGGTCACATCTATCGTACAGACGATTTTGCGCGTGCTTCCACCCGGCATTTTTCCGCCGGCAATCGTTAAATACAACGCCTCCAGCGTTCCCATTCTGCAACTCGGCTTATCGAGTAAGCAGCTGACGGAGCAGGACCTCTATGATCTGGGACTGAACTTTATCCGGACCCAGTTGGCTACGGTGCAAGGTGCCTCAATTCCACTGCCTTATGGCGGTAAGCAGCGGCAGATCATGGTGGATCTGGATCCCGCGGCGCTGTACGCGAATCATTTGTCGGCCACCGACATTTCGAATGCGCTAAGTTCGCAGAATTTGATTCTTCCCGCCGGTACAGCGAAGGTCGGCGATCGCGAGTATCTGGTCCGGTTGAACGCCAGTACGCAAACTGCGCTCGAACTCAACGATCTTCCCGTGCGATCTGTGAACGGCGCCACCATTTACATGAAGGACATCGCGCAAATTCGCGATGGATTCGCCGTACAGCAAAGCATTGTGCGTACGGATGGCGCCCGCTCCACTCTTCTGTCTGTCCTGAAAAACGGTAACGCTTCGACTCTTGAAATTGTGAAGAAGGTGAAAGCCGCGCTGGTAAAAATTCAAACTGGCTTGCCTCCTTCGCTTGAAGTGAAGCAGTTGTTCGATCAGTCATTATTCGTTCGCGCGGCAATCAACGGCGTGCTTCGGGAAGGCGCGATTGCCGCTGGTCTCACAGGGTTAATGATTCTGCTGTTCCTGGGCAGTTGGCGCAGTACCATCATTGTTTGCGTTTCGATTCCGCTCTCCATTCTCACGTCCATCATTCTGCTTGGCGTCTTCGGACATACCATCAACGTGATGACGCTCGGCGGCCTGTCGCTTGCTGTCGGCATCCTGGTTGACGACGCTACGGTAGAGCTCGAAAACGTGCATCGAAATATGGCGATGCGGAAACCGATTACGCGGGCGATTCTGGATGGTGCATCCCAGATTGCAGTACCCGCGTTTGTGTCTACCTTAGCAATTTGTATCGTCTTCGTTCCGGTTCTTCTTCTCACAGGAGCCGCCAAGTATCTCTTCACGCCGTTAGCGGAAGCAGTTGTTTTCGCGATGATGATGTCGTATTTTCTTTCGCGAACCTTAGTGCCCACCATGGTTCACTATCTGCTCCGAAGCGAAGTGGAACTGTACCAGAAGGGCGGGGAACACGCGCAGGGTGAGGGAGTGATTTGGAGAGTTCACGGCGCGTTCAATCATCGTTTTGAACAGATGAGAAACGGGTACAAGAACGGCTTGGCTTGGGCCCTTGAGAAACGCGGTTGGGTGGCGGGCGGATTTGCCGTATTCTGCGCGCTTTCGCTGACGCTGGGCTTCATCGTCGGTGAGGATTTTTTCCCATACATCGATTCCGGCCAGATGCGGATTCACGTTCGTACCCCGCAGGGCACTCGCATTGAAGAAACGGAACGGGTGTTCGGCGATGTGGAGCGTGAGATCCGTGCCGTGATTCCGAAGGAAGAACTCGACACGATTCTGGACAATATCGGCCTTCCCCCAGGCGGTATCAATCTGGCGTTCAGCGATAGCGCGACCATCGGCAATGGAGACGGCGAGATTCTTGTCTCCCTTAATCAGGAAAAGCATCGTCCGACTCTGGAGTATGAGCGCAAGCTCCGGGCCGACTTCCGTATCAAGTTCCCCGAAGAGACAGTCTTCTTCCAAGCCGCGAATATCACGAATCAAATTCTAAATTTCGGATTGCCGGCGCCGATCGATGTTCAGGTTGTAGGGCGCGACCCGGTAGGAAATTACAAAATTGCCCGGCAAATTGAACGCGAAATGTCTGGTATTCCCGGCGCGGTTGACGTCCATATTCACCAGGAAGTCAGCTATCCGGAAGTTCAAGTGAACGTCGATCGGTCGAAGGCCGACCAGCTTGGCTTGACGCAGCGCGATGTTGCGAACAGCATGCTTATCTCGCTTAGTTCCAGCGGACAGACAGCCCCGAATCAGTGGTTGAATCCGGTGAACGGTGTCAATTATCAGGTAGCGGTGCAAACGCCGACTTACCGGATCGATTCGTTCGATGCGCTGCAACGAACTCCCATCTCTTCATCCACGGGCAACGGCCAAACGCAACTTCTTAGTAATCTCGCTACGTTGCGGCGCGGAACGTCCACCGCAATCGTTAACCACTACAATGTGCAGCCCGTTTTTGATATCTACGCAAATGTCGATCAGCGGGATTTGGGCGGCGTTGCCAAGCAGACCGATAAAATTATGAAGGACATCGGTAAGAAGCTTCCGAAGGGAGCAAGCCTGGTATTGCGTGGACAAGTGGAAACCATGCGGTCGTCGTTCTTTCGGCTGGGCATCGGCATCGTATTCGCCATTCTGCTTGTCTATTTATTGATCGTGGTCAACTTTCAATCCTGGGTGGATCCGCTGATCATCTTAATGGCTCTTCCCGGGGCGCTATCCGGCATTCTATGGATGCTCTTTATCACGCAGACCACGTTAAATGTGCCGTCTCTGATGGGGGCCATCATGTGTATCGGCGTGGCGACGGCGAATAGCATTTTGATGGTCACCTTCGCGAATGATGAGCGTGCGAGCGGCAAGAACGCCCTGGAAGCCGCGCTGTCGGCGGGCTACACTCGCATTCGTCCGGTCACCATGACAGCGCTTGCCATGATTATCGGTATGTTGCCGATGTCATTAGGCTTGGGCGAGGGCGGGGAACAGAACGCGCCGTTAGGACGCGCGGTAATCGGCGGCCTTTTAATTGCGACGTTCAGCACGCTGTTTTTCGTGCCTGTGATGTACACGTTCCTGCGCAACAAGCCGCCGAAAGATTACGATAAAGCAATTGACGACGAGGAACATGAGAAGGCTCCCGCTTAAGACATGGAAACGGAATTAAGGGCTCTCGAACCGGGAACACCGCAGATATTGCTGGATGACCCGATTCATCCACGCGTCGCGCCTCCCCCGACGCAGAAAAAACGCCGGAGCCGCGTAATTTGGTTGGTTCTCGGCTTACTGGCGCTCTTCGTCATCTTGTTCTTCGTGGGCTATCTGCCTCGCCGCCATCGGGAAAGCGGCATTGATAAAGAAGCAAAGGAAGAAGAGTCGAGCTTACCTGTCGTGACAGTCGCACAGGTGAAGAAGTCCGCACCCTCGTCGGAGCTTTTGCTACCCGGAAACATTACGCCGCTAACAGAAGCGTATGTTTACGCGCGTGCCGCAGGATACGTTAAGCGGCGGTACGTAGACATCGGCGATCACGTTCGAGAAGGACAGTTGATGGCGGAAATTGACGCTCCGGATCTCGATCAACAAGTAGTACAGGCCCGCGCCAGTTTGCAGCAAGCCCGCGCTAATCTCGGTCAAACGCAGGCGTCTCTGGAACAAGCTCAGGCACAGCAGAAATTGACCGGAGTCACCCTTTCGCGCTGGAAGACTCTCGTCGCCAAAGGTGTTCTCTCTCAGCAGGAAGGCGACCAGAAGCAGGCGGATTACGATAATGCTACGGCACAGGTTCATGTCCAGGAAGCCAACATTCGCGCGGCCCAAGATAATGTCCGGGCAAGCGAGGCGAATCTCGCGCGATTGATCGAACTCCAAGGGTTTAAATTCATCCGCGCTCCCTTTACCGGTGTTGTAACTTCGCGCAGCGTCGATGTGGGATCTTTAATCTCTAATACTGGCGCGGGGCAGGGCAATCCGAATCTAGGAAGCAATGCCGCGGGTGGGGGAAACACGTCAGGCGAACTGTTTCGTGTAGCGCAAATTGATCGCCTTCGGATCCTGGTCAACGTGCCCCAAAGCTATTCGCCTATCATTCACCTTGGCCTTCCGGCGAACGTTACCATACAACAGATGAACCGTTTAACTGTGGTCGGAAAGGTCACGCGGACGGCGAATTCGCTCGATCAAAATACACGAACTCTACTCACGGAAGTGCAGGTGGATAATCGCAATCACACGTTTTTACCAGGCATGTACGTTCAGCTGCAGTTCGTTAGCCAACGTCAGGATCCGCCGATTTTGATTCCAGGTGACAGTTTGGTAATTCGGTCGAAAGGGCCAGAGGTTGCCGTGGTAGAGCAAGGAAATAAGGTTCACTTTGTCCCAATTACCGTTGGGCGCGATTACGGAACAGATATCGAAGTCACGGGCGGGCTAAAAGGCGGCGAACATGTCGTTGTCAATATAAGCGACGATGTGCGCGAAGGGGTAGAAATCAAACCTGCCTCTTCGAAACAGAAAGCGGGCGGGGTAGCGGGAAGCGCCGCCACTAACGGGCAAGGCGGCGGAAATCAGGCAAACGGGCCCAGCGATCAGAACCCGAGCGGCATCAGCCAACCTGCGGCGCCCAAGTCGGCGAACACAGGGGGCAAGAAACAATAGTTGCGTCCGATCGCTCAAAAACTGGCCGCAGCTACGTTAGCGCTGCTCGCCACCACCAGAACGGGCCTGGCTCAGGAAGCCAGGCCGCCTGACCCACAAGGAGCCCAGATCGGTGCCGGCCCGGACGCCAACTTCCTCCGGCGGTGGACCGGTCCATACACGCCTAGGACGGTAAACACGGTGGACATGCGAAATACCAGCCGCTTCCAAAGCCTGATTCGGGCCGGGCAGCTGTATCTCACGGTCGATGACGCGATTGCTTTGGCCCTTGAGAATAATCTCGATATCCAACTTCAGCGCGATAACCCTGAGATCGCTCGCAATGATATCAAACGAACCAAGGGCGGCGGTCTGCCGCGCGGCGTACTGCTGGAGATAAAAGAACTGCCTGCTGGCGTGGGCGGTCCTGGTAGCCCTTTGCTCACGACGGTTGGAGGAGTAACTCCCATCACCTCGCTATCGCCGAACTCGGCCGATCTGGCGCCGATTCAAGGCCTACAAACGACGTTGTCGGTTCTTGGGAGCACGCCACTTTCGAACGGCTCACGCATCCCTCAGTTCGATCCGGCGATTACCGGGTCCATTAATTACCAAAAGCAATCCACGCCGGAAACCAGTGCTTTTCAGTTTGGCTCCAACCCGCTGCAGAGCAATACGATCGGTGGAAACGTAGGCTATACGCAGGGCTTTTCGCCCGGAACATTTCTTAGCGGTGCATTCAATACGTCTCGTCTGGACAGCAATAATACACGGACGGATTACAACCCCTACACCACAGGAAGCCTGGGATTCGCAGTGACGCAGCCGCTGCTCCAAGGCTTCGGCATTTCTACCAACCGGCGGTTTATCTCTATCGCTAAAAATAATCTGAAAATTTCGGACGAAGTCTTTCGACAACAACTCATCGACACGCTTGCCTCCGTAGTTCGTCTGTATTGGGATTTGGTCAGCTTGAACGAGGACGTACGCGTGAAACGGGAAGCGCTCGATTTGGAAAATAATCAAGCGCAGGTCGATGTAGGGACATTGGCTCCAATCGAAGTTAAACGGGCTCAGGCGGAGGTCGCTCGGAGTCGGCAGGATCTTGCCAACTCGAGTGGATTGGTTTTGCAGCAGGAGTTGATCTTCAAAACGATTCTGACCAGGAAAGGAACTGCTGACCCTCTAGTCAGGTCGGTACGGATCGTGCCGACTGACAGGATTCAAGTACCACCGCGCGAGCCGGAACGCGAGGCTGGAAATCTGGTGGGACAAGCGGTTGCGAATCGTCCCGATTTAGCGCAGGCGCAACTGCAAATTACCAATAGTGAAATCGGATTAAAAGGTTCACGTAATGCCTTACTTCCTGAGCTGGATCTTGTTGGCACCATTCAAAATAATGGTCTTGCAGGGGAGGTAAATTCCAGCCCAGCAGCGGGAACAACTGGTCCTAGAACCCCGGATCCGACGTATATAGGGGGTTCTGGGACTGTACTCGGACAGATTTTCGGTCACAACTACCCCAGCTACTTTGTAGGAATTAATCTCAACATTCCCTTGCGAAATCGGGTAGCGCAGTCAGATTTGATTCGCGACGAAATTCAGCTTCGCCAAGCGCAAGTCCGAAGGCAGCAGCTGGAAAATCAGATTCGACTGGAAGTGGAAAATGCGCTCTTGAATTTGCAAAGAGCGCGCGCAGCCTATGACGCGTCCGTGGAAACACGGCAACTACAGGAGGAAGCGCTTGATGCGGAACAACAACGGTATCAGGTGGGCGCGTCCACTACGTACATGGTGATTCAGTTCCAACGCGATTTAGCACAAGCCCGCACAACGGAAGTGGTTGCCCAAGGAAACTACGCGAAGGCTATTGCGGCTCTGGAACGATCCACAGGTCAAACACTAGACACGTACCACGTGTCTTTGGATGAAGCTTTAAAAGGACAGGTGTCCGGCCGAGCCGGACGTTAGCGTGCGGCCGCTTTTTTCACAACAGCGGTTGTGTTCGTTTTGCCGCGCTGTTCATCCACGATGGAACGCAAACGCCCGACTAGATTCTTGCAAAGGTCAAGCTCTTCGCGATTCAGTTTGAACCCCGGCATCTTGGAATCGATAAACTGTTTCCGGAATAGCTGGTCGGAGGCCATTGTGGTCAATACGCCAAGCTCTTCGGGTGTCAAGTCCAGGGTTACTTTTTTCATGGGGATACCAGGATTATACCAGGATTTGCCAGGCAGTGCTACCCCATCCCCATTAGTTCCGATAACAAGTATTATGTCAAATTATCTACGGCTGCCGTGTGAGGAACTACTGCTGCTGTGCGACCCACTATCCCGATGTGCGCCGCTGTTGCCAGATGAGTGGCTCTCGCGAGAACTCGATTCGCGCGATGGAGAGCTTCCCCGCGACGTATTGCTCCGCTCCCGCACCATGGGAGGAGATACTTGTACCGATTGAGAACCGAACCGTTGATAACCCTGCTGGGTGGACCCAGACTGACGCTGAGCGCCGTACGACGCACTTGGTTGTGCAAAGTTCTGATGCCCGTTTTCCGGCGTCCCAAATCGCTGCCAGTTTGATACTCCCGCCCCACTACCGCCCTGAAATTGCTGATATTGAGGCCGTGCGGCCTGGACCCGCGAACCCGGTGAGCCGAATCGGTCCCAATTAGAGCCGCCTACTGCGCCGGAATAATTTCGAGGAGCTGCACTCTGCTGAAAACTTCGAGGACTCGACTGAAAATTCTCCCGTCCCGTGTTTGTACCCCCAAAACGGGTTTGGCCAAAATTCGTACGGCCCTGGACCCCGGTTTGTCGATCATTCAGGCGGAAATGATTATTGGTTGGGGGAAACGGGATACCGCCGCCACTCAAACCGGCCTGCTGTAATTGGCCCGCATTTGGACTGGAGTATCGCCCGAAATGGCCACCCGCAAAATCACGACTGCTCATCGAGGTGGCACCGAAGCTCCGAGCATTGCGGTAAGCACCCGCAACATTCACATTTCGCCCAAATCCTCCGCCAAACCCGCTGAACCCTCGGCCATACCAGCGATTAAATCGCTCAAAAGGAGCTAACGGGACCCAGCCAACGTTTCCGAAACCCCACCCTCCGCCGAATCCTAAGCCTAACCCTCCGCCCCCAAAACCGAAGAATGACACCAGCGCGGGACGATAGTAGTAGTGCGAGTAGCGCGGCCCCGGATACCAACTCCACCCGTATGAGCCCCGGAACCAACTCCCGTAATGATATGGAGCCCAACCCCATGGATCGGAACTAACCCACGTCCAGCCGTAGTAATCCTCATGAGCCCATCGACCTAAACGGTAAGGGGCCCAGTCTGCAGCAACACGAGGAGTCCAAACTTGACCATAAGTCGAATCGTTATTCCACTGGCCGTAATTATCCAGATCTTCCGCTCCCGGCACGTCGCGGCTTACATAGTTATAGCTTTGGGACCGCTGCAATTCGCTATCGCGCCGGTCATTAAAAACGTCCCAATCATCTCGCGGAACCGCCGGATTCACCTGAAACTCTGGATTGTCCACCGCCCCGCGAGCCAGCATGGTCTGACCGGCGGAAATCCGTTCTACCCCACGCGGCGTCGCAACGTCTAAAGCTCCGGATCGAACCGTAATTTGGCTGGTTCCGTCGGGAAGAACAGAGATCCGATAGCTGCCGGCGCCCACCGCATGAACCGCGACCGAAGGCGTGGCAATCTCGCCCGGCATTCCCTGCCCTAACACGGACCAAGTCAACATCCCTCGACCGATCTGAATTTGGAAATGATCAGCGGTCGCTTCTGATAACCGAACGTCCGTATCATTCGCAAGCCGCACGCGGTTTCCCGTGTCGATTTGAACCTCGGCGCGAGAAGCCGGACCGGTAACCAATGCATCCATTGCCAACAAGGGAGCATTTAAGGCAGCGGCAACCTGATCGCCCGAATCCCCGCGCCGAAGCGACACGTCACCATTTAAGAGGCTGA
>CAXSIG010000141.1:3366-9815 GCA_964237255.1 uncultured Bryobacteraceae bacterium | reverse complement strand
GGGTTCTTCGTCATCCCGCCAAACCATAAACCGCCTTGCGCTAACGCGCCCATCGAGAGCTTGGCAACCAGGACGGCTCCAGCGTCTCTGAGACGGGTTATAACAGTGGCATCGTAGGTCGGGACTTGATTCTGAAACGGCTCGGCGCCCCTGGTGGTCAGGATGCCTTTCGTGTTGAACAGGTCTTTTGCTCCATACGGGATGCCGTGGAGCGGGCCTCGATAATGGCCGTGGTGAATCTCTTCATCAGCCTTGCGGGCTTGTTGC
Organism: uncultured Bryobacteraceae bacterium; assembly: GCA_964237255.1. Taxonomy (GTDB): domain Bacteria; phylum Acidobacteriota; class Terriglobia; order Bryobacterales; family Bryobacteraceae; genus JALYXI01. The sequence continues at coordinate 9,548 of CAXSIG010000141.1, read as the reverse complement.
ATCGCCAGGTCTTCTGTGAGCGTGATGACGCAGTTCAGCTTCGGTCCGTAGCGCTTAAGGCGAGCGAGGTACATGGTGGTCAGTTCGACGGAGCTGACTTGTTTCGCCTTGAGAAGCGGCGCGAGTTCGGTGACCGGCGCAAAGGCCAGGCTTTCCAGATTTGCAGGGCGGCGTGGTTTGGTCTTCGATCGCGTGGAACGGAATGCGCGCTTGGCGTCCGTGATGGCGACGCGCGGGGGATTGGGGCGGAACTCAACCGCGGGTTCGGTATCGAGCGGAACTTCGCGTTTGCGGAGAGCTTGGTACGCCGGAAGGTTGCGATTTAGGTCCGGGAGCATCATGGCAAGCTGCTCGTCCGTGAACTCGACGCCAGCCATGGTCAGCGACTGGCGCAACATGTCCTTGTTCACTACATCGGGTGTGGCGGGTTGGCGATTTTGGGCTAAAGTGACGACGGGCGCGAACTGCAGAAGCGAGCGGCGAGAAACCATTTCAGTAAGGCTAACCTGTTCCGATACGGAAATGGGAGAGGCCGAGCGAAGCCGCCGCGACCAAGCGTCGGGTATAGGAATGTTGGGGGTTCGCGAACACTTCGTCGGTGGGGCCGGATTCGACGATTTGGCCTTGATTTAGGATGGCGATCCGGTCGCACAGGGCCGCTACCGAGCGGAGATCGTGCGAGATGAATAGCATGGCGGTGTTTCGCTCCTTGTTGATTGTGCGAAACAAAGCCAAAATTTCGGACTGGGTAATCACATCCAGGGAACTTGTCGGCTCGTCGGCAATCAGGAGGACGGGGTTGTGAAGCAGGCTCATCGCGATCAGGAAGCGCTGGCCCTGGCCGACGCTGATCTCTGACGGGTAGCGAGCAAGAAAACCGTCGTCCGAAGGCAACGTGACGCTTTCGAGAAACTGGCGAAACGAACCCAGCTTTTCTTTGGAATGAGCGCACCACGCCTCGTTCAGGTGAGCCCGAAGAGTGAGAAGCGGATTTAGGGCCGCAGCAGGAGATTGCGGAACGAAGCCAATTCGCCTACCCCGAATCTGGCGCAACTCTCGCTCGGAAAGCGGCATGAGGTCGGCGCCTTCAAAACGAAGCCAACCCGATTGACTACCGCCCCTGAGATGGAGAAGGCGCAGGAGCGATAGCGCTACCGTGCTTTTCCCCGATCCGCTCTCCCCTGCCAGTCCAAGAACCTCACCCTCGGAAATTGCGAAACGAACCCGATTCAGAACCGCGCCGGATTTCCCGTAAGAGGAAGTCAGCTCGACATCAAGCAGCGGCTCCGTCATTTCACGGACAGCTGATCGATATTCCAGAACGTTTCCGGGAACAAAGGCGCAGGCTTCGGGTTATGCACGCGCGGTCCGATCGCACTCAAGGAGTTCGCGTTTACCAAGTAAATGTAAGGCTCTTCGCGCCGCATGATCTGTTGGACCTGGTCAAATCCCGCTTTTCGTTGTGCGCGGTTGTGCGTTGTTGCTTGTGCGCGAAGCAATTTGTCCACCTCCGCCTCCCACGCCGTCGCGGGCGATTTCTGTGCGGGATTCCAGGCATGCTGACGACCGGAACTGAGGAGAACGTTCATCATTTCATCGGGATCGAGATCGACATTCGTGAGCCCTAGGAGACACGCCTCATACTGCGATGATTTCGAGATTCGTTCCAGGAGCGAGGGCATGTCAAGCGTAACGATGTTCAGCTTGACGCCGATTGTTTGAAGATCCTGTTGAATCAGCGCGGCCATCCGTTCCCGGTTCTTGTTTCCGGCGTTGGTGACGAGCGAAAACTCTACTGCGTGCCCGTTTTTGTCAAAGAGCGATTGGCCGCGTCTTTGAAAACCTTCCGCGAGTAGCGCTTTCTCAGCCGCCGCTGGATCGAAGCGATGCGGCGGCAATTTCGAATCGAACCAGAACCGGTTCGCGGGAGAGAACGGGCCCACAGCGGGCCGCGCATGTCCACGATATACCACACGGCACAGGTCGTCCCGGTTAATCGCGGAGGAGATCGCATGGCGGAAGGCAGTGGATGAGAACCACTCCTTTCTATATGCGGGTATGGGCGAAGCGGGCGCCAGATTGAACCAAAGGAACTCGACATCCGTCGACGGACCGCCGTCGTGAACGGCGCCGGGCATGTCTTTCGCGAGCCGGTCATATCCTTCGGGATCCAGATTGTTAATCAAATCCAGTTCGCCCTGACGGAACCGGTTTAGTTCGATTTCTCGATTCGACTGGATGGAAACGTGAATGGCGGTTGGATAATCCGTAACCGGCTTCCAATAGTGCGGGTTGCGCTTGAAGACGATCTCTACTCCGGGTTGAGAGGAAGCTATGGCGTAAGGTCCCAGGGATGCGCGTTCTTTCAGCGGGGACTGTGCGGACAGGATCGCCAATTGATCGAATAATCGCTCCACACCAGGCAATGGTTCCGCAAAGGTGACCGTTGCTGCGTTGGGCCCTTCGACCACCACCTTCGGGGACGCATTGCCGACGGTAAAGTTATCCGCCACTGGAGGGTGGAGCGAACGATCGGCCAGTAAAGCGAATGTGGAGACTACATCCGCGGAAGTGAACGGGGTACCGTCCGAAAACTGAACGTTCGGGCGAAGCTGAAGGCGAATCGATCGGCTATCGGGGGACACCTTCCACGAGAGCGCAAGCTCCGGCTCCAGTTCCTGTGTAAACCGGTTCACTCGAATCAACACGCCGGAAGCCAGATACCGCACCGCCTCCGCGGCGTTATCCGCCGAGAGTAGCGGATTGAGGGTTCTGGGGTCATGGTGAAGCGCGAACCGAAGTTCCGATTCCGCACCGGTCGCAAACTGCACGGCACAGTGACCGATCAACAAAACGAAGCCAAGAATTCGGGTCATGCTCTTTCGTTAACCAACAAAGGCTTGCTTAATTGAAAGAGAATCATGACGAATGCCAGCAGGAGTACGGGAGTCCACACCCAGTAGTTGTGCCATGACTCCGACTGTAATTCTCTAAGAAGATTTCCCCAGGACGGCATGGGATCCGCGACGCCGAGTCCTAACAGCCCTAAACTGGCTTCTCCAAGAATGAACGTGGGAATCGAAACCCAAAACTGGGCCAAAAGCACGACTCTGAGATGCGGGAGAAACTGCCGGAACCAGAGCCGCCTCGGCTCGCAACCAAAAGCATGCGCATAAAGGGTAAATGGCGCTTCACTGACCTGCAGCACGGCCGCGCGAATCACGCGAGCACCGGCGCCCCATCCGAGCATTCCCATAAGAATGAACGTAGTGACGATAGAAACAGCAGATCCGGTGTTTAACGGCAATACCGCGCGAACCGTAAGGAACAGGAACAGCCACGGAAGCGAGAGCATCAGGTCGCTCCCGGCCATCATCAGGCGGTCCCACCAGGTTGGTCCAAGGCCCGCCGAACCTCCCACAAACAAAGCCAAGATCAGCGACAGCGCAGCGGCCGCGGGAGCAAGCAGTAGAGATATTCTGGTTCCGTAAATCAGCCGTGAAAAGCGGTCCCGACCTGAATAGTCGGTGCCGAGAAAAAAGGTCCTGCCTGGAGGTGCATTCGGCTCGGTGCGAAACATTTTGTCGTATGGGGCGGGAGCAATCCAGTTCGCGAGTAATCCCGTGACCAACACGGCGATTAGAAGAATAAGCGCGGCCCAACGAATACCTAACATTCGGCGGTCCGCATGCGAACCCATTCCGCAAGCCCATTTGCCGTGAGTGTGACAGCGGTGACGAGGAGCGTCAGGGCAACAAGAACGGGAAGATCGCGATTCGAAGCGGCTTTCCACGCGAGTTGACCTAGCCCTGCGATATCGCAAAGCGCCTCAACGGGAATCAAAGCTCCAAAAGCAACGGTGAACGATACGCCGGCTAAAGCGGCGAGCGATGGAAGGGCAGGGCGCAGCGAGTAGTTCCAAAATATTCCCGACTCCGAAATTCCGCGGGCCCGAGCTGCCTCAATCCGTGGTCCCGATCTCGATTTCCGTAAAAGATCGAAGGAATATCGGTAGATTTTAGGAAATATCACCACCGCGAGTGCGAGAAATACCGGCTTTCTGGACAGAAATACCATAACGGCGAACACTGCGGCCGGTAAACTAAGCGCCGCTCCCGAGAGGCCCTCTCCCGCGACCCTCAGCCAAGTCCATGGGAAATAAACGGCGAGTGCCGCGAGCGCGAATCCTAAGCACCAGCCCGACGCGACGCCCGCTGCGATCAGTTTCAATGTAACCAGTCCGCGGTCACGGATGAGCGGTGCGATCGGCACGTCGAGTACGCGCGACCTTCCGATATCTCCATGCATAGCTCGGTTCAGATATCGGCAGTAGAACAGGAAAACATTAGGTTCGGCTCGGTTTTCCTTCGTAATCGCGTCGAGGGACTCGGCCGAAAATCGAGAATCCAGAACGCGCTCGTCCGATTCGTACCCGGGCCCAAATCGAATAAGAGCCGAGCCAAGAAAGCCTGCAATCAGAAGGACTGCAACAGCACCCGCCCCGTTCGCCACAATTCCGTTGACAGCGATGCGTCGCATCGGAACGATTATGCTTGATTTGCTAAGAAGGAATCGTTTATCTCGGGTAAATAGGAGATATTACCAACGGATTGTGGTGCATTCTTCGTGGCCAATTTAGCTCGAAGGAGATCGTTCTCGGCTTGCTCAATCAGGCTTTCCGGGTCAAGCCCATGTTCCGGAAAAGAGGCCCAACCCGCGCTGATGGAGAGAGGGACGGTCTTTGGCAAATCGCGCGCCGCAGCGTTCAAGAGGACGTTCATCTGTTTACGAAACTCGTACAAACGTTCTTGGCCGTCGGTTGCAAACACAACGGCAAATTGGTCTCCACCCATATGGGCCGCTAATTCCCCAGGACGAGAGCTACCTTTCAGTTCGCGAGCAAAGGCGCGGAGGACGCGATCGGCGCTTTCCCGTCCAAATTTGCGGTTGATCTCGCCGAAATTGTCGATGTCGACGACGAATAGAGATAGCCGCTCAGATCGCGCTTTCGCCGCTTCGATACGATCTGCGAGTTGAAGAAACAAACGCCCGGTACGCGGTAGGGGTACGGATTCTTCGACGGGCCGAATCCGTTCCGTTTTGGCCTTTGCATCCGCTACCGCACGCGCGATTCGCGGGGCCATCGAGGTAACTACCCGAAGATCAAGATTTGAGAAGGCGTCTCGATCCGTCCGGTAAAACGCTAGAACTCCGATTGTGCCGGCCCCGGTTTCGAGCGGAATGGCAAGCGCCGACCGTAACGTGCTGAACTTCGATGTGTCGTTTAGGTATCCGGCTTCGACGGATGGATTGCCGTTCACCAAGGGTTTGCGGTTGTCCGCAACCCACCCTGAGAGGCCCTCTCCCCAGGGAATTTTCAACGCCGAAAACAGACTGCGATTCTTGCCGCCGACAAACTCCGGCACCAGGAACCGGTCGCGGCGAAGGTAAAACGCCAGCCCATCGTTGGGAATCAATTCTTGTAAACGAATGGAGAAAACAGCCAAGGTTTCGCTTAAGGAAAGATGACACCCGTCGGCGTGCACCCATTCATAAAGGTCTTGGGCAGACTGTCGTGCTTTGGCCACCAGCGCGAAAGCGGACTCCTCGCCACCAAGCGCGACGGCGGTCGCTGCCGATTCCGCCTCATTCTCCTCGAAGCCTGTGGCGGGCGCGCCACCCTGTGGGATAACTGGTTCCGTCTCCAAACGAACGCCACTCCCTGACTCTTGAACGGCCTTTCTCTCCAACTCCACATAGCAGCTTTCGAGGATCATGATGATCGCCGGGTCGAACGCGGCGCCCGATTCCGCCGCGACAATCTGCATCGCTTCATCCAGTGGAAGTGCGCGGCGATACTGCCGATCGCTTGCTAGCGCATCGAGCGCATCCACAGCGGACAAAATACGCGCGCCAAGCGGGATCTCCTCGCCTTTTAAGCCGCTGGGATAACCTGTCCCGTCCCATTTTTCGTGGTGGCAGAGAACGATGGGGGTTACCGGGTAGGGAAACTTTACCTGCTCCAAAATCTGAGCCCCCACCACAGGATGGATTTTCATTTTTTCAAATTCTTCGGGCGTTAATTTGCCGGGTTTTGAAATAATGTGTTCCGGAACGGCGAGCTTTCCAATGTCGTGGAGCAAAGCGGCCGCGCGCAGCGACTGCATCTCCAACGGCTTCAG
>CAXSIG010000141.1:0-3356 GCA_964237255.1 uncultured Bryobacteraceae bacterium | reverse complement strand
CGGACACGCCTCAGGTGGGCGTGTGTGGTGTGATCCTTCGCTTCAATGGCTAACGCCAAAGCCTCGATGGTGCGGAGATGCAGTCCCGCCATCTCTTCGATGTGGCGCTTTTCTTCCTCCAGCCGCTCAAGATAAACCTTGTACGAGCGGTAGATGAAATAAATTACCGGAAGCAGAGAAAACGAAATCTGCCAACTAAAGCTCCGGTTGAGCACGATGGAGATCCAGGCGATACCCGCGCCGCCAAGGTAATACGGAAAACACCAGAAGTAACAGGCTATCCAAATCGTAATGACCGGCTTGCGCTCCGTAAGGGAAACCACTCCGGCCACCAAAACCGTGTTAACCAGAAAATACGCGCAAGCAACGGCCAGAACGCGAAACCCTTCGCCACCGCTCCGTACAAATCCCAAATTGAAGACGAGATAGGATGCGGAAACCGAAACAGCGTTCGCGGCCAGACTGAAAAGCACGCGCACCGGCAATGCCTTCGACTTCGGTTTCCAGAGGCACTGAATGAGAACGCCTACGAGGCCAATAGCCATCGTTTCGCTCTCTTTCAATTGGACGATACTGATTAGAACGAAAAGCGAATTTACCGACATTGTGCCGGTAATTGTCGGAAGATTTACTTTGAGAATGGACGCGAGCGTCGCAACAAGCAAGTAGGCCGCGAACTGAAGGATTTCGAATTTACCCCAATTCTGTAAGCCCTCGATAGCCAAAAACGAGCCGCCGCGACTATGGCAATGTACAGTCGCGCCGTGAGCGGCATTTCGAGAAAACTTTCCATCTTTGAGGTTCGAATTGCGGCGATTCGCAGTGCCGCGCTCCTCAATTTTAGGCGAACTCCCTACGTAATTCGCTCGAAACCGGATGTTACCCGAATGAATAGGTGCGACTAGTACTACTAGAGGCCTAGTACCTTTACGGCTGAAAAAGGAGACAAACGGAAACGGGCGAATGCACTAATGCATTCGCCCGTGGATGGAACGGATCAGTTGCCCAAGCTGCTGACCGGTGATCTCGCTACTTATCACCCTTAGTTACAAGGTCACCCCAAACTGCCGTATCACCCCATACCGCAGTGAAGCCGGCGAGAGTGGTGTCACCCCAGACGGCCGTATCGCCCCATACCGCGGTAAAGCCTGCGAGAGTCGTGTCGCCCCAAACCGCAGTGTCACCCCACACGGCGGTATCCCCCCAGACTGCTGTATTGGCGTTAATGAAGAGAGAGTCACCCCATACCGCGGTGTCACCCCACACGGCAGTGTCACCCCAGACCGCGGTATCGCCCCAGACCGCAGTGTCGCCCCAGACGGCGGTGTCACCCCAAACGGCCGTTTCGCTCCACACGTCCTTCGAGCTGTCCCGGAGAACTATCTTTCCGTTCGGCTTACGAACCGCGATGGGAGAGAACGCCGTACCCTTCGCCAAATCGTGGTTCTTTAACGCAGAGGCGATATCCAGGTAGCCCGCGCCTACGGTAAAGATATCGTACTGGCTGACGTATGTCTGGCCCGTGGTGGCATCCGTTGTGACGCTGAATTTCGGATATTTTTTATCCGCGGTCTTCATCAAGCGCGCCTTGACCTGGTCCGGAGTAATGAACGGGTTTTGCTGCACAAGTAAAGCCGCTGCACCGCCGACTTCGGTGTCGCCATGCTGGTGCCACTCAGACGGAGGTAATCGTCCGAATCGTCGTTATTCCCGTTGCGAATGTAATAGGAATTTGGAACCACGGCCGTCGGATAGGCCGCTGCGTTCGCCAAGGTGGAATGCGGCGCCTTGCTGGACACCATCTTGTTACCCGGCGCTACGATGTCCGGCTTCACCACGTGATCGAGAATGCTGGGACCTTTGGAACTATAGCTGGTGATGAAATCGTCGGAGGATGTGGTGGTGCTTTCCGTCCGGTACGCACCTACGGTGATGACCACGGGATCGTTACCTGGCGCGGTGATGGTGGCGTAGCCGTTCGTCTTGGCAAAATTGCTCCGGCCATGATTACCCGCGGCAACTACTACGACGATTCCGTTCGCCCAAGCGCGTTCCACGGCATGACAGAGCGGATCTTTCGCATAGCTTTCATACACGGGTCGACCCACAGAAAGATTAATTACCCGGATGTTGAACAGCTTGCGCAGCTGAATGGCGCGATCGATTGCCGAGATGACGCTGGCGTCCGTACCCGCGCCATTTTCATCGAGAACGCGAAGGCTGACGATCTTGACCTTAGGCGCGATTCCAACCAGAGTGTGCGTGTATTTCGCTCCGGTGGAACCGGATCCGTCTCCTGCCAAGATGCCCGCGACGTGGGTGCCGTGTCCGTATTCGTCAAGGGGCGAGATCTTTCCGGGCACGAACGATTCGGCATAAACAACGCCGGAATTTCCGAGAAGTGAGTAGTGCAGGTCATTCGCGCCGAGCGAGATTCCACTATCGATAACCGCGACGCCGACGCCTTCCCCGTGAAACTGGAGTTGCTGGGCGTAGCCCGCGCTTACGGCAGACGAAGCATAATCCAGACTGCCGCGGACTAATCGGTTCGACGAGACATAGTTGACGCTAGCTTGCGCTCCCAATTTACTCAGGGCGGACTGCGGGACGGAATACAGAGCCGCTTTTCCGCCGGGAAGCTCCTGCTTGAGCGAACCGCCGAAGTCTTTCACCATCTGATGCTGAGCGTTCGATAAATCATTGTTGTACTGAACGACCACATCAATAAAAGAATTCGGCTTGATTTTCGCCAATTCCGCCGCAAGTTTTCCGGTCTGCGCCCATGCCGAATTGGCGGCCATGAGCAAGAAAATAATAGCTGTGTTTTTTCTCACCAGCCAAGCATATCGGGGCGGGTAAGACACTAACACCTTTATTCTGCGCGAATAAAGCTTTTGCCCGTGACTTGAAACATGAAAGTACTACAACCCAGTACTATTTAGAGATACTTCGACCGGATGTCTTTGTTTTGATCCGGCATAGGTACATATCGGCGGTTATAAATAGGGTGGAACCGTCTTCGCCCCACGCACAGTTTGCGGTTTTCTCGCCCGTCTCGATGCGTCCTAACCGCTTCCCATCCGGAGCATAAATATGAATGCCGCCTGGGCCGGACGCGAAAAGATTTCCCTGGCGGTCCACCTTCATTCCGTCGGGTAATCCAGGAAGATTTTGCTTCGTCATTGCCGTGACATCGGCAAAAACGCGACCAGCGCCTAAAGTGCCGTCGTCTTTCACGGGAAACGCCATCCAGATAGCGCGATCGGGGTCGGAATTGGCGACGTAGAGAGTCTTTTCATCCGGCGAGAAAGCGATGCCATTCGGACGGGAAAGCTCTTTGGTCAAGAGTGTCAGCA
>CAXSIG010000140.1:9596-9824 GCA_964237255.1 uncultured Bryobacteraceae bacterium | reverse complement strand
TAACCTGGAGAGGTGCCGCAAGCTGTTCTTGGAATGGAACTTAGCGAGATCGAACAGGCGCTGGGACCGGCTACGAAACCCTTTCGCGCGCGCCAGGTCTACCAAGCTCTCTATCAGCAAAAAGTCAGCGACCTGGTGCAGATTTCGACACTTCCCAAAGAACTTCGCACGTCGTTAACGGCGACCTACGAGGTAGGTTTGCCTGCGCTCGAGAAGCGCTACGATTCC
>CAXSIG010000140.1:6906-9568 GCA_964237255.1 uncultured Bryobacteraceae bacterium | reverse complement strand
GGACGGTAAGACGGTGGAAACTGTGTTGATGCCGGAGGAGGGGCGAGATACAGTTTGTATCTCCAGCCAAGTCGGTTGCCCGGTAGATTGCCGATTCTGTATGACTGCGGCGATGGGATTGGAGCGAAACCTGACCGCCGGCGAGATGGTGGGGCAGGTGTTGTATGTAGCGCGCGATAACGGATTGCTGGAGGGCGAGAGCCGCTTTAACATCGTGATGATGGGTATGGGCGAGCCGTTGCTCAACCTTCCCAACGTGCTGAAAGCGACCCGGTTGCTGACGGATCCGAACGGCATGGCGATCTCCGAGAAGCGCATTACGCTTTCGACATCGGGAATTTTGCCGAAGATGGCGGAATTGGGCGAGGCGGAGGTCCGTCCGAAACTGGCGATTTCCTTGAATGCGTCGACCGAAGAGCAGCGACAGGCATTAATGCCGATTACGCGGAAGTATCATCTGGCGGATTTGCTGGCAGCTTGCCGAAACTATCCATTACGGTCTTGGGAAAAGCTGACGTTCGAGTATGTTTTATTGCGAGGCGTGAACGACACGGACGCCGATGCCCGAAGGGTAGCGGGAATGCTGGGCAATTTCAATTGCATGGTGAACCTGATTGCCCTAAATCCGGGTCCGGGGATTCCGTTTGAGATGCCGGAGCCGGAGCGAGTTGCGTCGTTTCAGGAAATTGTTCGAAAGACGGTTCCTTGTTTCGTTCGTAAGCCCAGGGGACGCGATATTTTTGCGGCTTGCGGGCAGCTTCGAAGAAACGAACCAGCTCACATTTAGCATCACAGTCCGAAGGCAAATCAACACTTCGAAACTATGGAACATCCGAGGGAGTACAATAATCAGCGCCAATGCTGATTATCCGGAAGGAGCATATGTTCGCGTTAAGCCAGTCTATGCTCGTTCGTTTTGAAGGTGAAATGTTCGAACATTTAAGATCAGTTTTTCGATCCACCGTCGCACGGCTAAGCGATTTGGAGCTACATCAGTTTATTCAGAACAGCATCAGACTCGCTGAATCCCAAGCGATCATTTATAAAACAGACATACGCCGTTTTTTAGAGTTCCTCGCGACCAACGGACTGGACATTCATCGCAACCAGAAGTTGGCATGGGCGCGCGAAATTTTGGCAGATAGCACATTGACCGGCACAGAAAAGATCGATCGCATCGATGCTTGTGAACTCTTTGCCTTTCGGGACATACCGTGACGCTCAGGGCAAAGCGGCCTTTAAACGCGTCGGCGACAAAGGCGGCGGACGAAGAACTCTACAGTCAACATGATGATGACCCCCGGCCAAATCCTCTCTTTTCTCAGAGCGGAGAACGTAAACCACTCGACCCCATAAATCCATCACAATCCGCACTCCGGCGTGAATGGATGGAGAGTTACGCCAAGCATGGTGGAAAGGTGGAGCCCGTTACCGCCCAAACGGAGACTCCTCATGCTGTTGTAAAAACCTGCGCATTAAAGTTGGACAAGACCAAGTATGCGGATCAGAGGCTCACCTACGCGAAAGTTCTGAAGGCGGCGTTTCCAAAACTTGGAGATAACTTCGAGGTATTGGGGCCAGCAACTCCGAATTACAACTGCATCGCTCATACTCTTGGAAAAGACGAAGAGTGGGTGGACCCTGTCACTGGGCCTGATGATGCCAAGCTCCAGGGCATGGATGCAATGTACGCCAAGCAAGGATATAAGCGGCTTCCCTTTAAGGACTACAGCTACACTCCCGGAAAGCAAAAAGTTGTTGTGTATGCGACAAAAAATCCGGATGGAACAATAAACACCGTCACTCACGGAGCGATTCAGGACAACACTGGTGCGTGGACGAGCAAACTCGGGAGCTTGCCGCTTATTCGCCACCAAACGCCGGATGCGCTAGATGGCGACACTTATGGAGAGCCCGTGGCGGTCTATGAAAAGTGAGATCTACAATTTCACTTCTCGCTTGCTTGCTCCTCGGATGCTCGGACAAAATCTTGACTCATCGGGAGGATACTATGCAAGAAGACAGCGGCAACACAGTGTCTAAACGCTTCAATGTGCTGGCGCAGCAATGGTCCGATCATTGTGACAGCGTGGCGTTAAGCTCAAATATCAACGACTATCTAAGTTCTCCTGCTTACCATGGCCTGGTAGAACTTGGCTCGCCGGCAATCCCGCTCATAATAGAGCGATATCGAACGGACAATTTGCCATGGGGCTTTGTGCTGGACGATATCACTGGTTTACATGTCATTGAAGATCGTAAACATTTCAATCCGTCTCAAGTCAAAAAGCATTGGCTCGATTGGTGGAATAAGCAGAAAAAGCTTACAAATCAGTGAACAATCGGACTCTCTGATAACGCTCGCTACTTACTTATCTGAACGCCGCGCCAGAACGCGACGCGTCCCTTGATCTGCTTAGCGGCATCCTTGGGCGCGGCGTAATACCACGCTGCATCGGGATTTTGCTTCCCCTCTACATCAAGGGAATAATAGCTGGCTGTCCCTTTCCACGGGCAAACAGTAGTTGTGGAACTGTCCTTGAAAAATTGTTTAGCAAGCGATTCGGGTGGAAAATAAGCGTTGCCTTCCACCTCGACAATGTCTTTCGAATCAGCTAGAACCGTTCCCTGCCAAATTGCTTGCGCCATACAAAAATGGTAA
>CAXSIG010000140.1:993-6896 GCA_964237255.1 uncultured Bryobacteraceae bacterium | reverse complement strand
TATTGGTCCAGTCGCCCGCGAGGAAGAGGTTGCTCCACGCCGTCTTGGCGTCAGGCCGCAGCGCATGTTGCGCCGGCGTCGCGGCAAAGGTGGCGCGGCGCTCGCGCACGATCTGCCAAGGCGGCAGCGCGGCGGATATTCCGGCAATCGCACAGATTTCCTGCCAGATCGCCTGCGCCATACAAAAATGGTAACGCAGGGCTGGCGAACACCGGCAAATTGGGTGACCGCCGTTCGGATTGCGCTCACGCCCGTGGTGATCGCGATGATTGTCCGTGGCCGACATCGGGAAGCCGCGGTGTGGTTTGCGGTCGCGGCGCTAACCGACTTTCTGGACGGCTGGCTGGCGCGCGCTTATAACGAAGCGAGCAAGGCAGGCCAATACTTCGATCCGATCGCCGACAAAGTATTGCTGAGCGGCGTGTTCCTTGCCCTGGCAATACAGGGAAGCGTTCCGGTCTGGTATGTCGTGGTGGTGTTCGGCCGGGATCTGGCGATTCTGATTGCGTCGGCTATCGCGATGAAGGTTTCGACCTACCACGATTACACGCCAACCATCTGGGGCAAAATCAGCACCGCTTTGCAGGTTTTGGCAGCGGTGAGCGTAATGGCGTCGAATGCGGAGGGCTCGGGGAGGATGAGCGATTTCGCGCGAATAGCGATTTGGTTATCGTTCGCGGCTACGCTGTGGAGCACGGTACATTACACGTGGCGAGGCGTCAGCTATTTCCTTAAAAAGCGTCGGGCTAATTGACGCCAAAATTCGACGGGGGTACTCTAAAAATACCGGTAGTCCCGCAATGACCCGTTATCTGCCCGCCCGGCACTATATTTCGTTCGGCATCGTGGCGCTAGCTCTCGCTACGTTTTCGGGTTTGCTCGGCGTGGAGTATCCCCCTGTTTTCATCCCTTGCGGCTTGTTTCTTGCCAGCGCCGCATTGTTGTTGGGCCTAGCTCTGCGGCCGCCCATTGACGTGCAGGAAAACTGTCTGGTAATCGGCAAGCGCGTAATTCCCTGGATCGACGTCCGACGGTTGGATCGAACGGGGTGGCTTTCTCCGCTGGTGGTTCGGCTTACTTTGTTCGACGACGAGACGGTGCGCCTGGTTTATCCGGGGGATCTGGATGCATGCAAGAGCTTGCTGCGGAGCCTGCGCCGCATGTCGCGCGATGCGTTGATCGACGGCGTCCCTTATCGGCAATATTGGGGTGAGGTTCTGACACAGGCTGGCGAACAGCGGCTACTTCCTTCTCCGCGGTATCGGCTGCTGTTGCCGGAGGATGAGGCGGAGGTGGAACGCATGTATCAGCGATTAAAGTCGGTAGGCCATCTCGATCCGAAGAAGACGTCCGACGAGTAGCCGGTAAGTGCGTTCCCGAACGTGGTTTGCCGTCTTCGGCACCCTGACCCTGGTGTGTATTGCGGCCTATGTCACGCGGTATTCCTGGCTGCGTGAACTTGGAACCGTCATGGTACGCGCCGAGCAGCCGTTTCAGGCCGATGTGGTGAGCGTGCTAGGCGGGGACTGGTACGGTAATCGTATTTTGAAGGCGGGTGAGTTGGTGCGCAAGGGCTACGCACCAGTCGCGCTGGTGAGCGGGGGCGGATATTTGTATGGAAATTACGAAGCCGACATGGCCATTCGGTTCGCCGCGGCCCATGGCTACGATCCGAAGCTGTTTCGAAAGCTGAACTACCCCGCGGTTTCCACCAAGGACGAAGCAGCGGCGGTGATTCGAGAAATGCGTTCGATGGGGGTGCATCGCTATCTGCTGGTGACCAGTCCGTTTCACACGGCGCGCGCGGGCCGGATTTTTGAGGCTGCCGCACCGGATCTTGCTCTGCGGGTTGTGCCTTCGCAGGACACGCTGGAATGGGAGCACTGGTGGACGTCGCGCGAAGCGCAGAAAATTTTTGTCTTGGAGCTCGCGAAAACCGTGACCTCACGCTTCGGTATTTAGAGATGCTAGGCAACATTCGCGTTTTGCTTCCGCATCTTAGACGGCATCGTGGGCAATACGCGCTTGGGATCGGCGCGCTGATTGTGAAAGACGCGGCGGGTGTCGCTCTGCCGCTGATTATTCGCGCGGCGATCGATGCGCTGACACGCGGAATGACCATGGGTCGCATTCTGTGGTTCGCCGCAGCGATGCTTGCGGTGTCGTCGGTTAAAGGCCTGTTTCAGTATTGGATGCGGGTGATCCTGATTGGCGCCTCGCGCGACATTGAATACGAGATACGCAACGACCTGTTCCGAAAGCTGATGACGCTTTCGCCGGACTATTACTCCCGCAACCGAACGGGCGACATCATGGCGCGGGCGACTAACGACTTGAATGCGGTGCGGATGATGCTGGGCCCGGGAGTGATGTATTGGACGGAGACCAGCCTGACCTTTGCTATGACGCTTGCGGTGATGTTGGCTGTGGATTGGCGATTGGCACTCCTATCCGTGATGCCCGCGCCTCTGGTCAGCTTTGCGGTGATCTATTTCGGCCAGCGGATCCATCGCCAATTCGAAGCGATTCAAGCGCTGTTCTCGACCATCAGCAGCCGCGTGCAGGAGAACCTTTCCGGCGTCCGGATGGTGCGGGCGTTTGCGCAGGAAGCGGCGGAAGTGCGCAAGTTCGAGTTGTTGAATAAAGACTATATTCAGCAGAATTTGCGGTTGGTGAAGGTTCAGGGAGTGTTTGAGCCTCTGCTGGAAGCGTTGATTGGAATGACGTTTCTGATCGTGCTGTGGAGTGGCGGGCGGGAGGTGCTGCGAGGACGCTTGTCGGTGGGCAGCTTCGTCATGTTCAACACCTACATGAGCACGCTGGTGTGGCCGATGATCGCTCTGGGATGGGTGGTGAACCTGATGCAGCGGGGGCGCGCTTCGCTGGGGCGGATTCGGCAGATCCTGGACGAGGCGCCTTCAATTCAAGCACCGCAGCGAGTGACCGGACGCGCCGTGACTCGGGGACGAATCGAATTTCGCAACGTGTCCGTCGATTTCGGCGGGCCGAAAATACTTCGCGACATCAATCTGGAAGTAGCGGCGGGTGAATCGCTTGGGCTGGTGGGGCATACCGGAGCGGGGAAGACGACGCTGGTGAATCTGATCCCGAGGCTGCTCGACGCATCCGGCGGCACTGTGTTGGTGGATGGCATAGACGTTCGCGACTATGATCCGGAGGAGTTGCGGAGATCGATCGGTTATGTACCGCAGGAGACGTTCTTGTTCAGCGCGACGCTGGCCGAGAACATCGCGTTCGGCGTTGACAGCGCAACGCGCGAGGAGATTGAGCGGGCGGCGCGATTAGCGGGTTTGGAAGCGGATATCGATCAGTTTCCGCTTGGATTCGATACCGTTGTCGGCGAGCGTGGCGTAACGCTTTCGGGCGGGCAGAAGCAGCGCACCGCGATTGCGAGGGCGTTGATTCGCGACCCGAAGATTTTGATTTTGGATGACGCGCTTTCGAGTGTCGACACCATGACCGAGGACCGAATTTTGACGGAGTTAGAGAGCGTGATGGCCGGTCGGACCGTGATTCTGATTTCGCATCGCGTGTCCACCGTGCGGCGTACGGAACGCGTCGTTGTTCTTGCGCACGGGGAGATTGTGGAGCGAGGGCCGGCGGCGGAACTTGCGCGGAGAAGTGGTTACTTCTCTGAGCTGGTAGAGAAGCAACAGCTGGAAGAAGAACTACAGCGGGCTTAGGTCCAGTAAGCTGGCGATTATCTTCAAGGGATGTTGAGGATATACTTTGCTCATGAAACCTGCGGGACCGCTTTTCTTTGTCGCCCTTGCCTGTTTCGGCCAAGACAATTCCGTCAACTTGCGGGACCGACAATTGCGAAAGCGCCTGGAAGCGCTATCTCAACTTCCGAACGCTCGGAAGCTGGGAATCTGTTCCATCCCGCTTCTTGAGGCACACCGCCCGCCGTACGATTACAAACTCAAGGTGATTCCTCAAACCCAGCAGGAGAAGACTGCCGCAGTACCTGCGCCTCCTTGTAACGAGCCGGAAGCTGCGAGGTAGTTAGTCGCGCAATATTACGGGTTTGCCGGACCGGCACGACTCGTAAACGGATTCGACGATTTCCAACGCGGCCAAGCCGTCGTATCCGGAGATGGAGGGTCGCCGATTGTTGCGAATCGCATCGCCGAAGTCCAGGAACTGTCGCTCGAAAGGCGCTAATGAGATGGCCATGGGGTCCGAAGCTCCGCTCGCCGACTTATTGGCAAGCGGTGCGGGCGGGCCAGCATCGTCACGAACATCCCAGTGGGTGAGCTGATCGCCGCTGATGGTCGCAGAACCTTTTGTGCCGTGGAGTTCGATGCGCTCCGTGTAGCCGGGCCACATGGCGGTGGACGCTTGCAGGACGCCTGTCGCGCCGGAACGATAACGCATCATTGCGTTCACTACATCTTCCGATTCGATCTTGTGAACGCTCGCGAGCTGCCACATGCCGAAAACGGTTTCTACGGGGCCGGCCAGCCAACGGAGTAAGTCCACTTGGTGGATGGCCTGGTTGATCAGGGCGCCGCCGCCTTCAGTGTGCCAACTGCCCTTGATGGGACGGCTGTAGTATTCCGCTGAGCGCCACCACTTCACGTAGCAATCGCACTGGATCAGGCGGCCAAGTCGTCCTTCCGCAATGGCCTGTTTCAGAAAGATGGATGCATCGTCATACCGGTGCTGACTAACTACTCCAAGCTGAATGCCGGCTTGCTCCGCGATCTCAATCATCTGCCGCGCTACGGCGGTGGTGGTGGCCATCGGCTTCTGAACCTGGATGTGTTTCTTACTGGCGGCACAGGCGCGTAGCGGCTGTAAGCGAAAGTCGGGGAAGGTGCAGACATCGACAAAGTCGACTTCGGGGTGGGAGCAAACTTCTTCGTAAGTGGGCACGAACTTTGCTCCGTACTGTTCGGCAAAGCGTTTACCGGATTCCGGAGACGCGTTCTGGCATACGGAAACGGTAAAGCCTATATTTCGGTAGGCTTGCGCGTGCTTATGCGCGATCGCGCCAGTGCCTACGATTCCGACGTTCATACTTATAATGAAAGCTTACATGACAAGGCATTTCGGCCTGCTTCTTGCGGCCTTGGCTTTAGCGGGCTGCGGGAAGACGCAACCGGCGGGCGTCGCGGCCACAGTGAGTGGGCGCGCAATTACCACGGCGGACCTGGAGAAGACTTACAAAACGCAATTCAGCAACCCCGCTCAGAATGCCAATGACGATCTGGTGGCGATCCAAAAGCTGGAGGTACTTCGCAGCCTGATCGATATCGAGATCATGCAACAGCGCGCCGAGAAAGGCGGACTGATGGCAACCGATGCCGATGTCGATACGAAGTTGAATGAGCTGCGGGCCGGGTTCACTAAAGAACAGTTCGAACAGCAGATGAAGGATCGCAGCATGACTCTGGACGAACTTAAGGTTCAACTGCGCAAGGATCTGAGCGTTCAGAAGCTGCTGAACAAAGAGATCACCTCAAAGATCAATATTACGGATTCGGATGTGAGCGGCTTTTACACCGCGAATCGTAAAGACTTCAATCTTACGGAACCGCAGATTCATTTAATGCAAATTGTGGTTACGCCAACCGCCGATCCGAATGCGCGCAACTTAAAGGGCGACAAGGCAAAAACGGATGCGGAGGCCCAAGGGAAAATCAAGGCGATTGAATCGCGGCTAAAGCAAGGGCAGGATTTCGCGATGATGGCTCAGAACTACTCGGAGGATTCGAATACCGCCGCAAATGGAGGTGATTTGGGGTATGTTCCGGAGTCCGCGCTGCAGAAGACCGCGTTGTACCCACCGGTGAGAAAGATCGCGAGCAACGCGGGCTTCTCACTACCGGCCGACTGTCCGAAGGCGGGGTTGCTGAACAGATTGCCGCCGACGAACC
>CAXSIG010000140.1:0-983 GCA_964237255.1 uncultured Bryobacteraceae bacterium | reverse complement strand
AAGACCGGGCCGGAGTTGTTTCGACTGATTTCGAGCATGCAGCCGGGGCAGATGACACAGATCATCCATACACCGGATGGGTATCGCATCATTAAAATGATTTCGCGCGAGCCCGCGGGACAGCGTGAGTTGAGCGATCCCCGGGTGCAGCAAACGATTCGGGAAAACCTGCTGACTCATAAAGATCAGTTGTTGAAGTCGGCGTATTATGAGATCGCCCGAAATGAAGCGAAGATCACCAACTTTGTAGCTAAGCAAGTGATGGATAACGCCGGCAAGAGCGGCAAGTAGCGTCACGTGCCCGCGTTGATGGTGGCCGGAACGGCTTCCCACGTGGGGAAGAGTTGGATGGCCACGGCGATCTGCCGTAGTTTGGCGCGGAAGGGCATACGAGTGGCTCCGTTCAAAGCGCAAAACATGTCGAACAACTCGTATCCCTGTTTGGCTGGTGGCGAGATCGGCCGCGCTCAGGTGGCGCAGGCCCAGGCCTGTGGGTTAGAGCCGGAGCCCGACATGAACCCTATTCTGCTCAAGCCCAACAGCGATTGCGGTAGCCAGGTGGTGGTGAACGGGAAGGTATGGCGCAACATGCCGGCGCGCGAATACTACACGCATTTTCCCTTTCTGATGGAGCAAGTATTGGATGCTTTTGAGCGGCTTGCTTCCCGTTTTGAATTCATCGTGATGGAAGGCGCGGGCAGCATCACGGAACTCAATCTTAAACAAACGGATTTGGTAAACCTGGGCTTGGCGAAGCGCGTCCAAAGTCCTGTGATGTTAGCGGCGGATATCGATCGGGGCGGCGTGTTCGCGTCGGTCGTCGGGACGTTTGCTTTGCTCGACCCTGAGGAGCGGGAGTTAGTTCGCTCCTTTGCGGTGAATCGATTTCGAGGCGATCCGTCCTTATTTGAAAGCGGCGTTGGGATGTTGGAAGAGAGAACGGGGAAACCTTGTCTGGCTGTGTTTCCGTTCTTGCACGATAC